>CANGEZ010000031.1 GCA_947452875.1 Chitinophagaceae bacterium | reverse complement strand
TGTTGAAGATGGTCTGAAACCTGTGCAACGCAGGATTTTACATGCCATGAAAGAAATGGATGATGGTCGTTACAACAAAGTAGCGAATATCATTGGACAAAGCATGCAGTATCACCCACATGGAGATGCAAGTATTGGAGATGCTATTGTCAATCTCGGTCAAAAAGATTTACTCATTGATACTCAAGGAAACTGGGGTGATGTGCGAACCGGTGATGATGCGGCTGCACCAAGATATATCGAAGCGCGTTTGAGTAAATTTGCTTTGGAAGTAGCTTTCAATGCAAAGACCACCAACTGGCAATTGAGTTACGACGGTCGTAAAAATGAACCCGTAACCTTGCCGATGAAATTCCCTTTACTATTAGCTCAAGGTGCAGAAGGTATCGCAGTTGGTTTGGCAACGAAAATATTACCTCATAACTTTTGCGAACTGATTGAAGCTTCTATCAAAGCATTACGTGGACGTAAGTTTGAAATTCTTCCAGATTTCCAAACAGGCGGCACCATGGATGCCAGCAACTACAATGACGGAAAAAGAGGTGGTAAAGTCAGAGTAAGAGCTACAATTGAAGAACAAGACAAAAAAACATTGGTCATCAGAAGTGTTCCATATGGTGTTACAACCACTCAATTGATGGAGAGTATTGTAAAATCAAATGACCAGGGTAAGATTAAGATTAAAAAAGTAATGGATCATACTGCAGCCGATGTAGAAATCATCATCGAGTTGGCTGCAGGTATTTCCCCTGATATTACGATTGATGCCTTGTACGCATTCACAGATTGTGAAGTCAGCATTTCTCCTAATGCCTGTGTGATTGTAGAGCAGAAGCCACAGTTTCTTACCGTTACTGAATTATTAAAAATCTCTGCCGAAAATACCAAAGAGCTTTTAAAAAGAGAATTGGAAATTAAATTGGCAGAGCTTCAAGAAAAATGGCATTATACTTCTCTTGAAAAAATATTCTTCGAAGAAAAAATATACAAGGAGCTTGAAAAGAAGCATGAAACTTGGGATAAAGTTATCCTGGCCATTGACAAAGCTTTTGAACCTTTCAAAAAGAAATTAAAAAGAGAGATTACAAGAGACGACATTTTAAAACTCACTGAAAAGCCTGTACGAAGAATTTATAGACTTGACATTGATGAATTAAATGATCAAATCAAAGGACTAGAAGCTGAAATCAAACAGGTGAAACATGATTTGGAAAACCTGGTGGATTATGCTGTTGCCTATTATGAAAACTTGTTGAAAAAATACGGCAAAGGCAGAGAGCGCAAAACCGAAATTAAATTATTTGATACCATACAGGCGAAATCTGTAGCTATTGCCAATACTAAATTGTATGCCAATTTCGCTGATGGATTCATTGGTACCTCATTGAAAAAAGATGAGTTTGTGTTGGAATGTAGTGACCTTGATGATATCATTGCCTTCACAAAAGGAGGCACGATGAAAGTTGTTCGTGTGGCAGATAAAGTATTTATCGGTAAAGACATTCTGCATGTAGCACTGTTTCAAAAGAATGACGAGCGCACTACTTACAACATGATTTATTTGGATGGAAAAACAGGTGTCAGTTTTGCCAAGCGTTTCAACGTAACCGGTATTACCAGAGAAAAAGAATATGATTTAACCAAAGGTTCTGAAAGAAGTAAGGTTCATTATTTTTCGGCTAACCCTAATGGTGAGGCGGAACAAGTGAAAATTACTTTAAGTCCAAATTGTACCGCTCGTAACAAAGAACTTGATTTCTATTTTGAAGAACTAGAGATCAAAGGAAGAAGCAGCATGGGTAACACAGTTACCAAATATCCTGTAAAATCCGTGAAATTTAAAGAAGCCGGCAAGTCAACATTAAGCGCCAAAAAAATGTGGTTTGATGATAAATTCGGAAGATTAAATACAGAAGAAAAAGGCGACTATTTAGGCATGTTTGATGCTGAAGACAGAATCCTGGTTATTTACAATGATGGCAATTATGAAATCACCGATCAAGAATTGACACAGCGTTTTGATCCGGAGAAAGTGTTATTGATTGAAAAATATGGTGCTGAAAAAATCATTTCTGCTGTTTATCTCGACAACGAAAAGTTGCAATACAATATCAAGCGTTTTAAAATAGAAACCACTACTTTAAATTCTAAATTCTTCTTCATTAAAGATGGAAAAGAAAATTATCTTGAAGCCGTTTCTACATCAGCTTCTCCAATTTTAAAAGTGCAAACAGGTCGTGGTCAACAAATCAATGTGAAGAAATTTAAAGTGGCTGATTTGGTTGAAGTGATGGGTTGGAAAGCAGCAGGAGCCAAGCTTGTAGACTTTTCAAAATCTGTTGAAATGGAGTGGGAGGAGAAGAAAGAGAAAGGTGATAATCAGGGGGAGTTGTTTTGATGAAAGGTTGAAAAAGTTCAAAAGGTTTGATATGTTCAAAAGGTTCTTTCTGAGCAATGTCTCCTGTAAGGGACGTTGCGTGTATTGATTTTTTTGCCACGAAGGCGCTAAGGCACAAAGGTTCACAAAGATTTCAACGCTGCGCTTTTGAATATTGTAATAACCACGAATTCACGAATTTTTTACATTTCTTTCTGAGCAATGTCTCCTGTAAGGAACGTTGCGTGTATTGATTTTTTTGCCACGAAGGCGCTAAGGCACAAAGGTTCACTAAGATTTCAACGCTGCGTTTTTGAATATTGTAATAACCACGAATTCACGAATTTTTTATTTTAATGTAGCCAGATTGTAAGGTATTTTCATTTTAGCCCACCGTTTTAACGGTGGGTGAGAAAAACAATTTTTTTATTATCAGCAATGTCTCCTGAGAGGGACGTTACTTTCTCTAAATTTTAACCACAAACATAGGATGCGCTATTTTACATTTAAATACAAAACTGTTTTACAATTTCCGAATAAATTTTTAGCGTTTGTTGAAAGACTTTTTTTTCGTATAAATAATTATTTTCTATTCCCAATAAAACAAGACGAGTATCCAATTTATTTTTTCATATTATGCTGAAAAAATTTAAAATTTTTTATTTCATGTAGATCGCTTCAAACTTTGCAAGTGGTGCCATCTTAGATCTATTCAGACTGAGTACTTTACCCTCGATAGAATAATTGTCTGCTTTTTGAAGAACCTCCATAAATGTTCCTTCTTTTTCCATATTGATGCAAGCCATTTTAGTACTCACTAATTGAGAAAAGCTAAGCCTGTTGCCTTCCAATAAGGTATAACTGCCTATAAAGCTATTGCAACCTCCGTTTCCAGAAACTTGGTTTCCTTCCTTTTTTAATATCATGCGCATCTCCGTATTTGTGCCAGTTGTCATAACGATAGGCTCGCCAATTAATTCAGTTAGCTTCCAGTAGGTTTCTATTAACTCAGAATTGGTATTGGCGGATGAAATTCCTGTATTGGTTGATTTTTTAGTTGAATTACAACTTAAGAGACTTGAAAAAATAAATAAAATAATTAGAAAAAGTTTTAACTGATTCATCGTTTATTTTTATTATTGATTAGTAAATTTATTTCTTTTTATATACAGAAACGCCTTCTTTTATTGTTTCCAATACTTCAATGTCTTTTATGGTTGAAGGAAGAACCTTTAAAGGATTTTTATCTAGAATAACCATGTCTGCTAGTTTACCAACTTCTAAAGATCCTTTAGTTTTTTCTTCTTTAATCTGATAAGCTGCATAATTTGTAACAGCTAATAATCCCTGGTATGGAGTAATTCTTTCTTCTTCTCCCGCAATTGCACCTGAAGAAGTTGTTCGGTTAACCGCCGCCCACACCAAAGGCAAAATAGCCGGAGTTCCTGATACAGGAGCATCATGAGATAAAGTAAATTTTATGCCTGCTTTTACCATAGAGTTGCCTGCTGCAAAATGATCTGTTCTTTGTTTTCCAAAAAAGTAAATGGCTATATCTCCTGCCGCCGGTAAAGAAGCAATTAAAAAACTTGGAATGCCGCCTATTGCTTTCAAACGTTTGATTTGATCAGGGCGCAAATATGTTGCATGAATAAATACCGGACGATGATCACTTTTGCCATATTTTTTTGTTGCATTCTCTGCTGCAACAAGCGCTTGTTCAGCTCCGGCATCACCATTCACGTGCATATTAATCTGAAAATTGGTTTTCCAGAATCTGTCAAACCCAGCGTTAAGAACACTATCAGGTATTTGACCATATCCGCTGAACGCACCAGTTACTCCGGGAGGATTATTGGTATATGGCTGACTCATCCACATAGAATTCAAGTCGCCATCCAACCAATATTTAACACCGGCTAATTTAACCCTGTTGATATATCCTTTATTTAAATCTGGACGAGAAGTTAGTAAACCAGTACGGACCGCATCAGGTGCCTGATATTTTGCAACAATAGGCATCGCTGCATTCAAAGCGTGATCTGTTTCAGATTCTTTTGCGTATAATAACAAATCAATTTTTAATAATTTTTTTTCTATAGCATTCTCAACGATGGAAATATCATCAGGATTTCTTCCAAAACCACATTCCATAGCAGTTGTTTGACCATATTGTGCCCATAAATCTGCAGCTCCTTTCATAACCCTATCAGCCAATTCGCCTGTAGCTGCAGGTTGTAACAACAATACCTGATTGAGTGCAGTTTCATCTACAGGACCAAGAGGTTCTTTGCTATTCGGTTTGCGAACAATTACTCCACCTAAAGGATCTTGAGTTTCGGCAGTGTATCCCACTATTTTCATCAAAACAGAATTTATAGAGCCCGCGTGGCCAGACGCATCCATAATGAGTACAGGACGATCTTTTGAAACCATGTCTAATTCTTCTGCGGAAGGGGGCCGTTTTTCCGCCATTCCGTTTTTGTTGTATCCAAACCCGATAATCCATTGATCTGCGGGCGTATTTTTTATTTGGACTTTCATGCGGCTGATGACATCATCAACGCTGGTTACTCCTCTTAAGCCCGCCCATGTTAGGTTTTTACCATAATTGATTAAGTGGCCGTGTGTATCAATAAAACCAGGTAAAAGTGTTTTTCCTTTTAAGTCTATCATTGCAGCACCTTTGCCAGCACGAATCAAGGCTTCTTCTTTCGTTCCAACATAAATAATCTTTCCTTTAGAGACTGCAACAGCTTTGACATATTGAGGCGTATTGCCTTTCATGGTAATAATATCCCCGTTATAATAAACGGCCAAACTATTATTAGTTTGCTGTGCGATACTCAATGAATAAATAAATACAAGCCCTAGAATCGAAAATAATTTTTTCATGCGTTTGTGTGTTTTTTTATTGATATTAAAATTTATATTGAGCCATCAACATGGCAGTAATTCCCTGATTGTTTTTTAGCGGAGCTAGATAATCTGTTTGTTTGTAACTTACTTCCGCACCAATTTGGAAGGATTGATTGATATCCCAGATAAGGTTTCCAAACAAGGTGCTGTTTTGAAATATACCTAGTCCCATTAAATCAGATTCGTTGCATTTATCTTGGCCATATCCAACTCTGGTTTGAAGACTTTTCTTCCAATAGAAAGCAAGCTCTGTCCAGAAGCCGGTGCTTCTTATTTCTTTGTCAAAATCTCCTTTGGTAGTTTGAAAAATAGTGGCTGCATAATTGCCCAATGCTTTTCCATTGTATACTTCTCCCTGTATACCGAAGCGTTTACCGAAGCGGAAAGCATATTCACCGGCGATACCAAAAACCTGTGGATGATTCACCCGAATGTTATTGCCATTGATATCATTTTTGAAAACACGATACGATCCAGAAACTCCGGATACGGCTAATTCCAAATTATCATAAGGCACCCACGCAGCAGCATCTTTACCGGAACTATATTTAGCAGCCCACTCAACATTTGGCATTCCATTATCTGCCGTATTATTTCTTAAATCAGGAGAGAAATAAGATGTTATGGGCTCACTTGCTGCCGCCGTTAAAGAAAACTTACCTTTTTTCCCTACAGAAAAATATCTTTCCGCTCTAATTTGACCTCTGGAACTATTGCCTGCACATCCCGATGATGCCAATGCAAAATAACTATCAATCATATTGGGAATTCTTTCTGCGAAAACATCCATTTGTTGCCCAAATGCAAAACGCCAATGATCATTTTTCAAATCAACATATAACAAACTGGGCAGTATACCATAAGTTTCAGAAGTTACATTTGAAGTAAGCATAAAAAACATCATACCACTCATTTTAAAATCTCCTACTTTAGGACCATCCAAAGCAAAATACAAACTGCTTGAGCGAGAATTCAAATCAAAACTACTTTCTTCTCCTGTTGCATCTTTAGGCAATAATAAAAAAGCGGTTCCTGATGGAAAGGTTCTTTTGTTACTCATTAACATAGTGGTTCTTATTTTGCCCCCAACAAAAACGTGCAAACTGCTATCAGCAAGACTCAACAATGGCTTGGGCTGTTGAGCAATGGCATTAAAAGAAACAAGGAGAATAAAAATAATTAGTACCGGAGATTTCATCTTTATCATGGTATAAAAAATATTTTTGAATAAATAAATTCAGAAATTCAAAGGGGTACAAGAGTGTAATCCGTAATGTTGTATTTATAGTTGGCAAGCAAGTTAATAAAATTAATGACTTTCAAATGTAAAATTAAAAACTATGTATATCAATTCTAATGAGATTAAATAATCTTTTGAATGATATCAAATTAAATAGGTAAATAATAAACAGAATGCCCTATACAACTATGAATATTTTGAAAATAAATTTCATCTTGTCATTTGATAATATTTATTATTTTCGTCTGTGTCAATTACCGATAAGTTATTATTTCTTGTATTGTAATTATTATCGGACAGAATTAATTATCCAATTTTTAAATTTAAAAAATGAAATCAAAACTATTTTTTCTCTTTTTACTTTTTGCTGTTGTACAAAATTCTTTTGCCCAAGACATCCGCGTAAACACCTATGCCGGATATGTTTTTGATGAATCATTTGATTTATCCGATGCATCCGGCTATTATAACGGCACTATAAATGGAGGGTTTCAATGGGGTGCAGGATTTGAGTTTATGGCTAATAAGCAATATGGTATTGAATTGTCATATTTAAGACAAGATACCAAAGCACCTGTGAGAAAAAATGGAAGCTCATCAATTAATGACTATAATTTGGGCATTAATTATATTTTAGCTGGTAGCAATCGCTATATCAAAACCGCCAATAAAAACATTGAACCTTATGCAGGTGGTCAATTAGGTATGGCCATTTACAGCATTGAAAAAGCTGATGGAAGTTCAAAATCGAATAAAACAAAATTTGCCTGGGGAATAAAAACAGGAGTAAATATTCATGCCTCTGAACGCATTGGCATAAAATTACAAGCCCAGTTATTGTCAACTGTTCAAGGTTTAGATGGTGGCTTTTACCTTGGAACCGGTGGTAGTGGAACAAGTTTATCAGCAAGATCATCCATCATGCAGTTTGGATTTACCGGAGGCTTGGTTTTTGCAATGCCATCTCATCATAATTAACTCATTCAGTCAAATAAAATATAAATTAAAATGAAAAAAAATCTCCTTTTTACACTCACATTTTTTTTGATACTCTCTTCGTTTGCTCAAACCAAAGTTGGTGGTGAATTTTCTATTGGTCCTCGCTTAGGCGGATCTGCAGGATTGAGTTTTAAATTTCACAATATATCGAATCGCTCTGCAATTGAGTTCATAACCGCCAACTCTTTTGATGATAAAATTGATGGGTTTACGGTTGGTGCTATGTTTGAAAAACTTGCTCCATTAAACAGTGATTCCCGACTAAGTGCTGTTGGTGGAACGGGTGTAAATTTAAACTTCAAAGGCACAACCAAAGTTGGTGTTAGTGGTATTCTTGGTTTTGACTGGCGCATTAAAAGTGCCCCTTTAACCTTTCAGTTAGATTGGTTGCCGACTTTATTTTTCATCAATGTTAAAAGCACATTCAACGGTGTCAATGCCGCTTTTACCGCCAGATATGTTATCAATAGAAATAGAAAAAAATAATGATATCCCCTAAAAGCAATTATATGAAAACGAAATTATTGCTGGCATCAATACTGATAATGATTGGCAACATTTGCTTTGCTCAGGATTCCTTGGTTCAACAAAAAGATATCAGTGATTTGTTATCCAAGAAAAAAAAATCAAATAGCTCCAAACAAGAAGATACGCTTGTAGTAAGAAAATTTTATTTGAGTGTATTACCCATTCCCGGCTATTCGCCGGCGTTAGGCTTTGTTTTAGGAGGAGGAGCGAGTGCTAACATCTTGTTGGGAGACAGAAAAACAACCAATCTGTCATCTGCATTGGCGAATATAACGGTAACTTAAAAACAATTAAATGTAAACATTCGCACCAATGTATATACCCCCAACAATAAATGGATATATCAAGGTGATTATCGTTTGTTACTTTTTTCTCAACCCACTTATGGCTTAGGAATTAAATTTGGTCAAAGAGAAGATTTTAATTTAAATGGTGCTCCCGTAAAAACTGATCCTGATGAACAACCCATGCGTTTCAATTACATTCGGTTTTATGAAAATATTTATCGTCAGTTGAAGGGAGCATGGTATGCAGGAATAGGGTTTAATATAGATCATCATTATGCGATCAATGATCAGCTATTGGACACGCCCACTAATTTTACTTCTCATTATGATTATTCTAACAAGAAAGGATTTTCCTTAAAGAAATACACTACCAGTGGAATTACGTTTAATCTCTTATACGATAGCAGAGATAATGCAGTTAATCCTTTAAAAGGTCATTTTGCGCAATTGACTTTCCGTGAAAATCCAAAATTCCTTGGAAGCAGTCAAGCAGGTTCTACTATATACTATGAATACAGAACCTATTTAAATCTTGGCGACAAAAAACAACTCAAACATATTTTAGCATTATGGTCTTGGGGCCAGCTGATAACAAGCGGAAAACTCCCTTACCTTGCTACACCAGCTATTGGATGGGATATGTACAATCGTTCCGGCCGTGGTTATATTCAAGGAAGAATCAGAGGTGAAAACTTTGCGTATAATGAGGCTGAATATCGTTTTCCTATTAGTAAAAATGGTTTATTGGGAGGAGTAGCTTTTTTGAATGCAACTACAGCGAGTAACTCAATAATCAATCAACCTATAGGTAACGCTTTTGCATTAGGTTATGGCATGGGATTGCGTGTTAAAATGAGTAAACAAACCAACACCAATATTTCCATTGATTATGGAAGAGGAAGAAATGGATCCGGCGGTGTTTATTTCAATCTGCAGGAAACTTTCTAAAACCTAAGTCTAAATATTGCAACAGACAATTTTTGTTATAAATCATAATCCATATAGCAAAAAAAATAAATGCAAATTCTCTAAAAAGAAAGATTTTGTTGTAAAGTATTCTACAACTTGAACCTATTAAACAAATTGAACTAATGGCGACAAAAAAATAGAGAAAAACATTTTTTTTATTATCAGCAATGTCTCCTGAAACGGTCGTTGAGTTGAAAGGGGAAGATGGATATAGCTGGATATGCTTGATATAGCTAGATAATATTTACAAATTAAACTACACTTCTTTTTGTAAAAAGACATACTGCCTATCAATAATAAATTCGTGCATTCGTGGCAAAAAAACAGTTTGATTAATTATCCTTCCATCTCCATAATTTGCTCAAAAACCTTTTCATATTCCGCATTCGCAGCATTCAACTCATCAATAGCTTTTTTGTATTCTGATTCTGCGAATAAAAATTTGTCTTTATCGCTGTAGATGGCCGGATCGGCTAATTTATTTTCCAATACAATTTTATTGGAATTAAGAGACGCTAATTTTTCTTCGAGCTGTTTGAACTTGTTTTTTATTTTTTGAAGGTCCTTTTTTTGGTCATTTGAAATTTCCTTTTGAGGAGCTTTTTCAACTTTGACTTCCGCTTTTTCAACTTTTATTTCCTTAACCTCATTTTTTTTTGCGGCAGCTTCGGCTTTCAACTTGCGTTCTTTCCAATCTTCCCATTCGGCATATGTACCTTTAAATTCTCTGATTTTCTGGTCATCTATTTCCCAGATTTTATTGGCGATACGGCTGATAAAATATCTATCGTGACTCACCAGAATTAAACTGCCTTCATATTTATTAAGAGACTCTACCAATAAATCTACAGAATGAATATCGAGGTGATTGGTAGGTTCATCCAGCATTAGAAAATTGGCTTTACTGGCAATAGTCTTGGCCAATGCCACACGGGCTTTTTCTCCACCACTAAGTACTTTAATTTTCTTCTCAACAGTATCACCACTAAATAAAAACGCACCAAGCAAACTCCTCAATTCCAAATCATTTTTCCCGCTTCTGGCATCTTTCAATTCTTCTAAAATATCATTGTTCATATTTAGGGCCTCTAACTGATGCTGGGCATAAAATGATTCCATTACATTATGTCCCCATTCACGTTCGCCATCAAAAGATTCAGTGCCGGCTATAATTCTTAATAAGGTAGATTTCCCTTTACCATTGGCACCAATTAATGCGATTTTATCACCGCGGTCAATTTCGGCTCCTGTATTTTCTACAATCTGTACATCCTTGAATTTTTTGGTAACATTCTTTAATGTACAAATAATTTTCCCGGGCTGTCTTTCCACTGCGAAGTTGATACGCATGTTTGGTCTTTCAATTTCCACATCTTCTATACGTTCAAGTTTGTCGAGTCTTTTTACAATACTCTGTGCAGCGGCAGCTTTACTAGCTTTGGCTTTAAATCTTTCTACAAATCGCTCTTGTTGTCTGATATAATCCTGTTGATTTTCGAAAGCTTTTTTCTGCATATCCACACGCAATTCTTTCTCTTTTTCATAATAAGAATAATTGCCTGTATAAAAATGAAGTTCCTGTTGATACAATTCCACGATTTTTGTAGTCATTCTATCAAGGAAAAAACGATCATGTGATACAATTACAACAGCACCTTGGTAATGAATCAAATATTTCTCCAACCACTCAATACTTGGCATATCGAGGTGATTGGTAGGTTCATCCATAAGCAATACATCCGGATGTTGCAAAATCATCTTAGCCAGCAAAACCCTCATTCTCCAGCCTCCACTAAAATTCTTATAAGGCTTTTGTAATTCGGCATTGGTAAAACCCAGTCCTTGTAAGATCTCTTCTGTTCTGTGGTGAATACTATAACCATCCAATACATCCATTTCATGAAGCAATTCTGCATAATCATTGGCCAGTTTTTCATCGCCTGTTTTGGATAATTCTTCCCCCATGATTTCCAGTTCCTTTTCAAGTTGCTTTACTCTTTCAAAAGCGCCTAATGCCACTTCCAGAATCGAGTCTTCGGTATCAAAACCCAGCAAATCCTGATGTAGGAAACCAATGGTTGTTTCACGGCCTTTTTCAACATTTCCTTTTGCAGGCGTATATTGACCGGTTAAAACTTTCAATAAAGTAGATTTTCCGGTACCGTTATATCCGATAAGTCCAATTCTTTCATTAGGTTGAATATGCCAAGTAGCATCTTCCACTATAGTTCTAGCACCAAATTCAAAAGTCACATTTTGTAATCCAAGCAGCATTTTTGTCGTTTGAGGTGCAAAAATAGCTGATATCGCTTTTGTTTGTAGATATAATTTTATATTTTAAAGCTCTTATTCACAGAATTAAAACATTAAGCAATATTTATTGTTATAAATTTGCGCTCTCAATTTTTTATCATGAACAAAAAATGGTTT
Organism: Chitinophagaceae bacterium; assembly: GCA_947452875.1. GTDB lineage: Bacteria > Bacteroidota > Bacteroidia > Chitinophagales > Chitinophagaceae > Ferruginibacter. The sequence continues at coordinate 1,386 of CANGEZ010000031.1, read as the reverse complement.
TTCGTTATTCTAGTGGTTCTTGGGGGTTGTTGTTACTGGTTTTTCACAAAAAACAAACACAAACAAGAAGAAGCTAAAGAACAACCTATTTCACTAAAAAAACATTCTCAGGCATTTAACGACAACATCAATAATGTTGTTGACAGTTATCTTTCATTAAAAGACGCTTTCATTGAAGCGGACACTACCCAAATTAAAGCAAAGGCAATAAATTTTATTGCCGCAGTTAAAAACATAGATACATTAGAAATTAAAAAAGATACTGCAGCGGTGTTTGAAACCATAATGGCTACCATTGGTGACGTTCGATCTAATGCCGAATCGATACTAAACCAAACAGATATTACAGAAATGAGAAGAGATTTTAGCAGTTTGACTGAAATGATGTTCCCTGTTTTTTTCAATGCTATAAAATATGAAGGCCCAACTTTATATTTACAAAATTGTCCGATGGCTTTCAATGACACAGAACCAGCTAACTGGATTTCTAAAACAAAAGAAATCATGAATCCTTATATGGGCAAAAAACATCCCAAATATCAATCGGGCATGCTCAATTGTGGTGAAACTGTAGATACCATAAAAGCCAAATAATCACTATCTAATTTTTTTAAAAAGTACACCATTGAAATCTAATTTTATTTTGTTAATTGCTTTATTTGCATTTTCAACAAGTTTCGCTCAGCAAAAAACCAATACAAAAAAACGATATACAATTAGTGGTTATATCCGCGACAAATCTTCAGGAGAAACACTAATAGGCGCCACTCTTTCCATCAAGACTAGCTCAAAAGGCATTTCAAGCAACCAATACGGATTTTATTCAATAACCTTGGAAGCTGGTAAATACAATTTGCTTTGTACTTCAGTTGGTTACAAATCACAGTCTATTTCAATAGAATTAAATATGGATTCAGTAATGAACATCGACATGGAAAACGGTGTGGCATTATCTCAGGAAGTTGTGGTTACAGCAAGAAAAAGAGATAATAATGTGAAGACTGCCCAAATGGGGAAAGTATCATTACAAATTGAACAAATAAAATCTGTACCTGCATTTTTAGGTGAAGTCGATTTGTTGAAAGTAGTGCAATTATTACCTGGCGTAAGAAATGCGGGAGAAGGCAGCGCAGGTATCTATGTTAGAGGAGGTGGCCCTGATCAGAATTTGATTTTGCTTGATGATGCGGTTGTTTACAATACCGGACATCTTTTCGGATTCTTTTCGGTATTTAATTCTGATGCCATTAAAAATGTAACCTTAATAAAAGGAGGGATGCCTGCTCAATATGGTGGTCGTTTGTCGAGTGTACTTGATGTTTCGATGAAAGACGGTAACAATCAAAAAATTCAGGTTGATGGTGGTATAGGTTTGATTGCTTCTAG
>CANGEZ010000030.1 GCA_947452875.1 Chitinophagaceae bacterium | reverse complement strand
GAGCAATGTGCTTTTGTGATTGTGGTGGCGCATTTGGGATTGTCGCAACAATTAAGTCTGGCTGATATGGAAGTATGCAAAGGTGTTGATTATATTTTTGGTGGCGATACACATGAAAGGGTGAGAATTCCTATTCAATGTAAATACGCTAAAGTGGTTGAGCCTGGTGCTTTTGGCTCTTTTGTGGGTAAGCTGCAATTGACTGTAAAAAATGGAGTTGTTGTAAATGATACTTATAGTTTAGAAGAAATTGATGCTGACAAAATTACGGCTTCACCAAAAATGAAGGCCTTAATTAATCAAAATGAGAATCCTTTCCAAGATGATATTTATAAAATTGCCGGATACAGTACCATTCCGTTATACCGATATTTTGTAGTGGAAAATACTATCGACACGCTTGTTCTGGATGCTTTGAAATGGAAACTGCCAGAGATAGATATTGTGCTGTCGAATGGATTCAGGTTTTGTCCACCAAATGTGACTCCCGATGCAACCAGCAATATTCCCATCACCAATGGATATATTTATGATATGCTGCCCGTAAACAGTACCGTAAGAACGGCGGAAGTTACAGGTAAACAAATTTCAGATTGGTTGGAAAAAGAATTGAACAATGTATTTGCAAAAAATGCTTCAGAAAGATTGGGTGGCTGGGTAATTAAATTCAAAGGCATGCAAATGGAATTCAATGCGTTTGGAGAAAAAGGTAAGAGAGTACAAAAACTACTAATAGCCGGATTTCCTGTAGTTGCGGAAAAGACATACAGCATCTGTGCTTGCGAAAGAGATGGCGATCCTGCAGATATGTTGTGCAGGATAAAAAATGTTGTTCATGCAAAAAATACAGAACATACTTTACATTCCATCTTGAAAGATTATCTGGCAACGAATAGTCCAGTAACACCTCAACCTCCGATGAATGCCAAAGTGCTGGATGCGCCACAAACATTGTTGTCACAGGTTTCGGGAGTAGACTATGTGTTTAGATAAAATTTTTATTCTCTCATACTCTTACCATACCCTTAACTTTTTTTTGTTTGAGATTTTATATTTTTATCATCTCCTCATTTAAAAAAATCCTGCATATGAATTTAAAAACTTTATCATTGTTAGCATTAACCCATTGCGTTGTACTAACCTCCTTTTCTAAAGAAATCCAATCTGATTCATCTGTAAATCCTCTTAAAAAATATGCTGCAATTTGGGCTGATCACAAATACGACAGTTACAATACAGCATCAACTGCAAATTATCTGTCATTAGAAGAGAAAAATGTGTTGTGGGTATTGAACATGGCCAGAGCATTTCCACAGCAGTTTTTAAATACCGTGGTACTCAATCCTAAAAGTGAATATTATGTGAAGCCAGAGAAAAGGAATCATTATTTTATTTCTTTGATGACTTCATTAAAAAAGATGAACCCCATTCTTATACCTTTAACACCCGACTCAACGGCGTTTATTAGTGCCCGTTGTCATGCCATACAATCAGGAATAGATGGAAGTATAGGTCATGATAGAAGTCGCAGCGGATGTACAAAGAATTTTGAAGGAGAGTGTTGTGATTATGGTAATGACAATGCAGTAGATATCTTATTGAATTTACTAGTTGATGATGGGATACCCGGAGTTGGGCATCGTTTGATTTGCTTATCAACTTCGTATACTAAAATCGGAATTTCTATACAGCCACATAAAGTGTATGAGGTAAATACGGTGATGGATTTTAAATGGAGGTAAGCATTATTAGATAGGAATCTCTACTGCCAATTTACATCCTTCATTAACCTTACTGAATATTTCCATACTTCCAGAAAACAGCTCAGCTCTTCTTCTAATGTTTGCTAGGCCAATGCCTCGCTTGGCAAGTTGATAATCAAAACCAACGCCATCATCCTCAATTAGAAAAACAATTTTATTAGATTCAATGGATAGGGAAACATTGATTTGTGAGGCATGTGCGTATTTCACTATGTTTCGCATTTGCTCTTGAAGTATTCTGTAAAGATTGAGTTGGATTTCACTGCTTAATTTTTTCTTTACTTTTCCAAAATCTATATCCAGATGAATGTTGTATTTTTTTTCTGTATTGAAATTATCAAGTAGCTCTTGAAAGGTGTCTTCAATTGTAGTTTCATCAAAAAAAGAAGGAGCAAGCCGGTGAGAAATATTTCTGATTTCCTCTAAAGCAAGATTGATAAACTGCTTGGATTTATTGAACCATTGAACAGATTCGGGAGGTAAATTGTCTCTCAGCATTTCGAGGCTCAATTGACTACTGGCCAGTATTTGGCATACATTATCATGAAGCTCAGTTCCAATTTCATACCTTTCATCTTCCTGAGTGGTGATGATGGCTTTAGTGATTTTATGTTCTAATTTTATTTTTTCAGTAACATCGATAGCAATTACGGATTCATAAGTGGTTTCGTTGATGGTAATCAAACTACTGTATATATCAACTTCAATAATTTCCTGATTTTTTTTTCTATGACGAAATCTTCCTTTGTATATTTTATCTCTTGAAGAAATTTCATTTGCTTTTACAAGAACGTCTTTATCATCGTGTACATCAGCAAAGATATCAATAAGTTTCATGTTTAAAAACTCAGCTTCTGTAAATTGATAATGGTCGATGGCTGCTTTGTTGACCTGAAGAAAAGAAAAGTTTACAACATCAAAAATCCACATAGGCTGTGGACTCAACTGAAAAAGATTGCTATATCTTTTTTCAGATTCTTCTAGTAATAAATTGGTTCTTTTTCTTTCTATATTGAATTTGATACTCTTGTAAAGTGATGCCGCATTAATGTCGTCTTTTAAAAGATAATCTGAAATTTTTAGTTTAAGAGATCGTATGCTAAAGTCAAGATCCGCAAAACCTGTAAGAACAATGACAGGAGTTTGAGGCCTTTTATCTACGACATCTTTAATGAGTAATTCTCCAGTGTGGTCGGGCAAGGTTAAATCTAAAAGAATCACATCTAATGGCAAAGAAGTGTCATTTAATATAATAGCAGCATCTTCATATTTTTTTGCATGAAAGATTTTGGCATCAGCCAATTGCTCTTCAATATAATCTTTGATGAGTAAAAAATCACCTTGATTGTCTTCAATGACTAGAATGGATATGGCATCATTTTCTGTCATTAGGTTTATGATTTTTTCTTAGTCGGTAATTTAGCAATACTGCACCAGAACTCAATTGTTTTTGAAATAATTTCCATGAAATTGTCTATTTCAACAGGCTTTGTAATAAAGCAATTGGCTTGGTTTTGATATGAAGTTAATACATCGAAATCTGAAGAAGAAGTAGTTAACATAATGACAGGCAGATGCTTTAATAATTCATTTCCTTTTATAAATTGAAGTACTTCGTGTCCATTTTTTTTAGGGATATTAATATCAAGTAAAATGAGGTCGGGCAAATCATTGTTTCTGTCCTTAATTAATTCTGATAAGTAAAGGATAGCCAATTCTCCATTTTTTTTAACCTCAAGTTCACCAAGTAATGAAACATTTTCAAGTGCTTCTCTGGTTAGGAGCACATCACCTTCATTATCTTCTATTAATAAAATGTTTATTTTTTTCATCAGCAGTTAATTATGGGTTTTAAATAGGAATTGTAAATGCTAAAATAACAGATTTTGTTGAAAAGGTATCGTAAAATGGAAATCACTTCCTTCGCCATGCACAGATGTTAGCCAAATCTTTCCACCAATATTGTCGATAATTTTTCTCGTTATAGCTAATCCAATGCCTGTACCAGAGTATTCATCTTTGTTATGCAGTCGTTGAAATATTTCAAAAATTTTATAGAAATATTGCTTTTCAATGCCAATGCCATTGTCTGAAATGGTGAATTCCCACTCCTTATTTAATTTCTTTACAGTAATATTAATTTGAGGGGGAATATCTTGTCGATGGTATTTCAGTGCGTTAGAAATGATATTTTGAAACAATTGTCTAATGGGGGTTTTGTATCCAATAATTACCGGCAGGTCCTCAGTGATAATGGATGCGCCCAATTCTTCAATCTGCTTACTGTGCAGAATTTTTATTTCGGCTATAACTTCATTAAGATTAATAGAACTGATTCTGTCGCTATTTTTTCCAATTCTAGAATATTCAAGTAAGTCTAAAATAATTTGACGCATTCTTTTAGCGCCATCAACTGCATAATAAATATATTCTTTTGCTTTTTCATCAAGTGAATGACCATATTTTTTTTCAAGTTGGGATAGAAAGCTAGTTACCATTCTCAGCGGTTCTTGAAGATCATGAGAAGCAACATAGGCGAATTGCTCCAATTCACTGTTGGATTGTTTGATGGATTCAAGTGCTTCTTTTATTTTAAGTTCTGCTTTTTTACTTTCTGTGATATCAACCCCATAGCCTATCACATATTTTAATTTATTATTTTCAAAATAAGGGGAGAAGATTCTTAGTTTATATACACTTTCGCCATTGGTGTTATAGTGCTCATCTACCCATTCTGTATTTTTTTTATTATCGATAGATTGGTCAAACATATCCCACCTCATCTTGGCCATTGAATCATCAATTCCCTTCATTCTGGCGTAATCAAAATCATTTTTGTGAATGATCCAGTCACGAATTGTTTTGTCTTTAATTGCATGCTGATTGACGAAAATATAATTATGGTCTGGATCAAATACGGCAATATCAGTAGGGATGTTATTAAGAATGTCTTCTGTGAATTTTTTCTGATTAATAATTTCCTCATTTACTTTAATTGACTGAGTTACATCTCTTTCAATTGAAATCCAATGTGTGTATTCTCCTTTTTCATTGGAAATTGGGCTTATTGAAAATTGCACCCAGTATTCTTCTCCATTCTTTTTATAATTTACTGTGGTAACTTCACAAGTTTGCCATTTTTTTAATGAATCCCTTAATTTATTTAAATCCTCAAAGTTAGATTTTGGGCCCTGTAGAATTCTTGGGTTTTTCCCTTTCACTTCTTCAAATGTATAGCCTGAAAGTATAGTAAATGCGGTATTTACATACACAATTGGGTAATCATTTTTGATTTCTGTGATCACCACACTATCATTGGTATTTTTAATTACCGCCTCCATTAATTTCAGATAGAGTTCCTCTTCTTTTTGCTTGGTGATATCCTGCATCGAGCCAATCATTCTCAAAGCATGTCCATTTTCATCTCTTATGATAAATCCTTTATCTGAAACATAAGCATAATGGCCATTACTTTTTAAATAACGATAATCATCATTCCAGTTAGTGCTTTCCGATTGCAAGAAACTAGAAATATCATTGGTGATTCTTTCAAAATCATCGGGGTGAATGCGTCTTTCCCAAATGTTGAAATTTTGAGGTAAAGACTTTGTATCGTAACCAAACAATTTCCCAAAGCCATCGCCATAGTATACTTTTCCTGATAAAATATCCCAGTCCCAAATCGCTTCTGAAGTGGCTTTGTTTACATATTCATATCTTTTGTTGCTTTCTTCCAGGGCAGCAGAAATTTGTTCTAGCTTTTGCTGAGCGAATTGCATTTCTGATTTTTGCTTGTTTAGTTTTTGCAAAACTTCCTTCATTTCCTCATTGGCAATATCTTGCGTTTTTAAGATGTGTAGGAAATCGATAATGGGATTGTGTGCAGCAAAGTCTTTGAATTGTAATCCGGTTGCTATGAGTTCATTTACATTTTCAAACCAAGGTGACGCCAATAACACGATTTGATTTTTTTCAGGAATGAACTTGAGTTGTGACCTAAATGTAATTCGATCGACGGCTTTTGATTCGAAAATGATGAGTTGATTATTGTAAGACGTAAGCGCTTCGAAATTTAAGTCAGTAATAAAAGGTCTTTTTATTGAAAATGAATCTTCAAAAAATGTATTGTGTAATTCCGGAACAATTTTTTGAAGAGAGTCACCTATTGCTGTTATACGCAGTTTCTCATCCATTAAAATATAAAATGGGAAAATATCATTAAAGTCTTCTGTACTAAAATTCAAAAATTCTTTAGCCATATCTACCAGCTGATTTTGAAAGCTTCATGTTCGCTTCCTTCGTTCCTACTTTGTAATAATTCAATTGTAACATTTGTTTTATACAATTTTCCTAATCCGGAAAACAAGCCCCTTACAAATTCCTGAAGTCCAGGCCGCTTAGACATATAATGAACTATGATATCATTATTATTTACGTCACTAACTTTAAATTCTGGTGGTGTTAATTTAGGATACATCAACATGATGTGGTTGTGAAACTGAGGTAAATTAACTAAGAATTCTTTTAAACTGGCGCCGCCAGATCTGAGTAATCCGCCGTATTTCTTTTTCGTAGTATCAAGAATCCACCATTCTCCAAATGTAAATAAAACAGCATCCAAACTAATATTCATGACTTTTGAAATGCCAATGGCTAAATCGTAAGTAATGGCATCATCATAAGGTTCATTACTCATAAAGAAGTCAATGTCAATGGCACTAATTTTTTTCACTTCCTCCCATTTGTTTTCACCGAATTTTTCAGTTACCAGCTCTTCAATAGATTTGTTAATGATTCCGTACATGAGTGTGGTGAATTTGGATGTTTATGATTTTATGCAAATTCCAATAATGAAAACACAAAAACATATTTTTGGTTTAAGCTATATCAATAGTAATTTAAGCCTATTTATTTAATAAAAGCAAAATGAAACATGATGTAATTGAAAATTATTTATGTAAGTTTTCTGTTTTGAATAAATCTCAATAAAATTGAAAGGAGTTTAGTATTTATTTTGATTTTTAATGCAATTGCTGTTGTTTTTTCAAATCAAACATTATATCTTACAGCTATTATATGTATCGCACAAATAATTATACATTGACAACAACAAATACGACAACCCGCCAGGGTTGAAAATTACTATATTAACTCAAGGGCTTCGGCTGAAATCAGAACAGCTTTAATCGTATCATTTTATTTTTATAAATTTCCAAACATGCAAGTATTAAAATTCGGTGGCACTTCGGTGGCCAATGCAGAAAACATAAAAAAAGTTATTGCCATAGTTGCAGACACAGTAAAAAAAGAAAAATCTATCGTTGTAGTTTCTGCCTTGGGCGGAGTAACGGATTTATTGCTTGATGCTGCTAGTTTGGCGGCGTCAGGGAACCCTGATTATATTCAAAAAATTGAACTCATTGAAGAAAGGCACAGAGCTTGTATAGAAGCTTTATATGTTGACCTCAACGTACAACATTTGAATAAAAATGATGTTGAACTGATTTCTTTTGTTGAAATAGCCTTTACAGAAATAAGGAATCTTTGTAATGGTTTACATATGTTGGGCGAATTAACACCTCGCACAAAAGACAGAATAGGTGGCTATGGTGAACTACTATCATCTAGGATTATAGCATCTGCATTTAACCAAAGAAATATTTCAGCTGTTTGGAAAGATTCCAGAAAACTGATACAAACCAATTCTTCATATGGTGCTGCAGCAGTTGACTTTGAAACTACCAATAAAAAAATTAAACATGAATTTGAAAGCGATAACAGCTCTTTGTTCATTTTACCCGGTTTTATAGCATCTGATGCACAAGGCGTAATGACAACATTGGGAAGAGGTGGTTCTGATTACACCGCTGCAATAATGGCCGCCGCAATAGATGCTAGCAATCTTGAAATTTGGACAGACGTCAGTGGCATGATGACTGCAGATCCAAGATTAAGCAGCAACGCTAAAATTATTCCTCAAATTTCTTATCAGGAAGCTATGGAGCTTTCTCATTTTGGAGCCAAGGTGATTTATCCGCCAACCATTCAGCCGGTAATGAACAAAGGCATTCCGGTATGGATTAAAAATACTTTCGCACCACAGGATTTTGGTACAGTTATTTCAAACAACCAAAATGCTTATCCTGATTTAATTCAACAACATATTGTAACCGGTATTTCCAGTATCAATAATATATGTCTGATTACATTGGAAGGTAGTGGCATGGTGGGAATCCCAGGGTTTTCTAAAAGATTGTTTGAGGCACTGAGTAATGAAAAAATCAATGTCATTTTAATTACACAAAGTTCATCTGAACATTCTATTTCAGTGGCCATTGATGCCGCTGCTGAAGGCAAAGCCGTAACTGCAGTTAATGCTGCTTTTTCAAATGAAATGGCGTTACAGCAAGTAGATCCTTTAAAAGTGGAGAATGGTCTTTCAATTGTTGCTGTGGTTGGAGAGAACATGAAAAGTCACTCGGGTGTTAGTGGCAGTATGTTTAGTGCCATGGGAAGAAATGGTATCAATATCAGGGCTATTGCTCAGGGCTCTTCAGAAAAAAATATTTCTGCTGTTATCAAGACTGCTGATGTGAAAAAGACCATCAATGTACTGCATGAAGCATTCTTCGAAACAACTTACAAGCAAGTCAATATTTTCCTTGCAGGAGCCGGAAATGTAGGTGGAAAACTACTGGCACAGCTGGCAAAACAAATTCACATGTTGCAAGAGAAATTGCATTTGCAAGTTCGACTAACTGGAATGATTAATAGCAGAACGATGGTTGTTGATGAATCAGGAATCGACCTCAGTAATTGGAAGCAAATATTAGAAACAGGTGAAAAGGCTGATTTGAATAATTTTATTGCAAAAGCCATTGAATTGAATTTGCGCAATGCTGTGTTTGTAGATATTACAGCTTCAGATTTGGTAGCGACTGTTTATGAGCAATTACTGATCAAAAGTATTTCAGTTGTGGCTTGTAATAAAATTGCGGCATCTTCTGCCTATAAAAACTATAAGAAATTAAAAGATGTTGCTAGAGAATTTAATGCGCAATTTCTTTTTGAAACCAATGTTGGCGCTGGTTTGCCCATAATTGGCACTATCAATGATTTGATTCAAAGTGGAGATCGTATACATAAGATAGAAGCAGTGCTAAGTGGCACGTTGAATTTTGTATTCAATCATTACGATGGAAAGAAAAAATTTGCAGAAGTGGTTCAACAAGCTCAAGATGAAGGTTACACAGAACCTGATCCACGTCTTGATTTGGGCGGCACTGATGTGATGAGAAAGATTATGATTCTTGCCAGAGAAGCAGGTGAGATGATAGAAATGGATGACATCAAGAATAATTCTTTTATGCCCGAAGCATGCATGCAAGGAACAGTTCAGGATTTTTACAAATCAATGGAGTTGCATGAAACCCATTTTCAATCTTTATTTGCGGCAGCGAATGAAAAAGGTAATAAATTAAAATTTGTGGCAAGTTTTGAAAACGGAAAAGCAGCTGTAGGTTTGCAACATGTAGATGCACAACATGATTTGTTTCATTTGTATGGCAAAGACAATGTGGTGTTGTTTTATACAGACCGATATAAAGATCAACCCTTGGTGATTAAAGGTGCCGGTGCCGGTGCTGATGTAACTGCCAGTGGTGTATTTGCTGATATCATCAGAGCTTCAAAAATTTAATAATTTCAATTGGTTTTTAAAATACAATTATGCAATCCATTAAAGTAAAATCTCCAGCAACACTATCTAATCTTTGTTGTGGCTTTGATATTTTAGGCATGGCTTTACAAGCTCCTTATGATGAAATTGAATTGATACAAAAAGAGGAGCGTGGTATCATCATCAAACACAAAGACAATTATGGTTTGCCGTTAGATCCACTTCAGAATATTTCAGGTGTGGCCTTGCAGGCATTGATGAATGCGCTGGATTATAAAAATGGTTTTGAAATCATTATTGAAAAAAAAATTAAGCCAGGAAGTGGTGTTGGCTCAAGCGCGGCAAGTGCTGCTGGTGTTGTAGTTGCTGCGAATGAACTTTTTGGTAAACCTTTTGATAAAAAACAATTAGTTGAATTTGCCATGGAAGGAGAGTTGCTGGCTAGTGGCTCTCGCCATGCGGATAATTTGGCGCCTTGTATTTATGGAGGCTTGGTCTTGATTAGGGATACGCAAACTTTAGATATTATTGAATTGAAAACACCACCACTTTTTATTACCATTATTCATCCTCAAATTGAAATCAAAACATCTTACGCTAGATCGATTTTACCAAAAGAAATTCCTTTAAAATCGGCGGTAGTACAATGGGCAAATGTTGCCGGTTTGATTGCAGGTTTTCAAAATTGTGATTATGGATTGATCAGTCGTTCACTCACTGATGTTATTGTTGAACCTGTAAGAAGCAAGTTGATTCCTGGTTTCGATGAAGTTAAAAGTAGATCTCTTGCCGCAGGCGCATTGGGTGGTGGTATTTCAGGAAGCGGTCCATCTTTGTTTATGATGAGCGAATCACATTCAACAGCCCTAGAAGTTGAAAAGGAAATGAGTGCTGTTTATGATCAGCTTGGCATTGAATACAAGACATACGTAACGGAGGTGGCTTCAAAAGGTGTTGAGGTTATTTAGTGAAAGTAAAAAGTAAAAATTCAAAATTTAAAATTCAAAAATAAAAACGATCTTTTTTACTTTTTATTTTTGACTTTTGAATTAATTAAACAGATAGCAATGAAATACTATAGTTTACAGAAAAATGCTCCAATTGTTGATTTTAAAGAAGCAGCTATTAGAGGTCAAGCGCCTGATAAAGGGTTGTATTTTCCTGAATACATTCCTGTCATTGATAAACATCTGATTGAAAATATTGAACAGATTTCCAATGAGGAACTTTGCTTTCAGGTTATTCGTCCATATGTTGGAGATGCGATACCTGAAGATGTTTTAAGAGAGATTGTTGCTCAAACCATCAACTTTTCAATTCCTTTGGTAGATGTGGAAGAAGGTATACAGTCACTTGAAATGTTTCATGGCAATACATTGGCTTTTAAAGACATTGGCGCTAGATTTATGAGTCGTTGTTTGGGGTATTTTGTGAAAGGGGATAATAGAAAAGTTACAGTTTTGGTGGCTACTTCAGGAGATACTGGTGGTGCTGTAGCCGATGGCTTTTATGGTGTTGAAGGTGTTCAAGTTGTGATTCTATATCCTTCAGGGAAAGTTAGTTCGGTTCAAGAGAAGCAATTGACAACCTTGGGTAAAAATATATTCGCTTTGGAGGTAAGTGGAACTTTTGATGATTGTCAAAGAATGGTGAAACAGGCATTTACAGATGAGGACTTAACGCAATCTTTGTTTTTAACATCAGCCAATTCTATCAACGTGGCTCGTTGGTTGCCGCAGCAGTTTTTTTATCTACTGGCTTATAAGCAATGGAAAGATAAAGCCAATCCTCCTGTCATCAGTGTTCCAAGTGGAAATTTCGGAAATATTTGTGCGGGTTTATTGGCTATGAGATCCGGGCTTCCTGTGCAACACTTCATTGCAGCTTGTAATGCCAATGATGTGGTTCCTTCATTTATGCATACGCGTGAGTATATTTCCAAAAAATCTGTTGCGACTATTTCTAATGCAATGGATGTAGGCGATCCTAGTAATTTCATCAGAATTCTTGAAATTTTCAATCATGATTATGAGGCACTTGCTGCTTGTTTTTCTTCTGTAAGCATTAGCGACGAAGAAACCAAAAAAGCGATTTATGAAACTGAAAAAAATACAGGTTATTTGCTCGATCCTCATGGAGCTGTTGGTTATCTTGCCTTGAAAAAATATTTACAAACACATGCCGATGATAAAGGTTTCTTTGCTGAAACTGCTCATCCGGTAAAGTTTTATGATGTAGTGGAACCTGTCATCAACAAAAAAATATTGTTGCCAGATGCTGTTGCAAAAATTATCGATAAAGAGAAATTAGCTGTTCGCATTGAAGCTGATTTCAACCAACTTAAGTCATTTTTAATGTCAATGAATAGCTAATAAATTCATTTGAATATTAGTATTTTCTACAATAAAGCCTGAACTATTTCGTTTTTATTTGGATTTGGATTGTGTCATCGAGACCTTTTAATTCTGTTTACATTAACAGTTGAATAACTGTATTGTAAATACAACAGTTTACTTTTGTATCGCTGAAAAACAAACCGAAACTTGTTTTGGTTTTAATCCTAACCTATCCTAAATAAACTATGAAAACACTAATTTCTAAAGGCAGACTGCCGTTTTTTCTCATCACTTTATTATTGATTTTACATTGGCCCGTGAGTTTTGGTAAATCCAGTTCTATTGATTTTAAATCAAAAGAAAAACCGGCTTTGATCTCGAGCTTATCAATGCAGTTGTATGATAAATTAAATCTCGACAGTTTAGGGTTGTCAACACAAGCTTATCTTCATGCTTTAACCGGTTTTGAAAAATTGCAAAATGCTGGTAAATTCTGCGGACAGCATTTGCTTTCTATCATTGATTTTACAAAACCATCTTCACAAAAGCGACTTTTCATCATTGATTTACAGGAAGAAAAAATATTGTTCAATACTTACGTAGCTCATGGTCAAAACTCTGGTACTTTGTATGCAGAAAAATTCTCAAACAAATTATCAAGTTTTCAAAGCAGCTTAGGGTTTTATGAAACGAAACAAACATACATCGGAAAGCATGGGTATTCATTGCAATTGAACGGACTTGAAAAAGGCATAAATGATAAGGCTGACGAAAGAGCTATAGTTGTTCATGGTGCTGCTTATGTTTCTGAAGGGATGATCAATATGCAAGGTTATATTGGTAGAAGTTGGGGTTGTCCAGCCATACCTGAAAAGTTATCAAAGCCCATCATCGACAAAATAAAAGACGGAACCTGTTTGTTTATTTTTGCTAACGACAATCAATATCTTGAGCATTCTGAAGTCTTTAAAAGCTGATGAATCAAATAAAAAAATTGTAGGAATTGATTTACCTTCACGCAAAAGAAGAAATCATGAACTTAACAGGAACCGGAGTTGCCATTGTCACACCATTCAAAAAAGATCTTTCAGTAGATTTTATTTCACTTGGAAAAGTAATTGATCATATCATATCAGGTGGGGTTAATTACATTGTAACTCTAGGAACTACAGGAGAAACCCCAGTATTAAGCAAGGAAGAGAAAAAAGAAATCATTCAATTTACGGTTAATCATGTTAATGGTCGTGTACCCATAGTCGTTGGTGTGGGTGGCAACGATACCATGTCTGTTGTAAAAGATTTGAAGGAACTCCCATTGGAAAATGCAGTTGCCATTTTAAGTGCAGCACCTTATTATAACAAGCCTTCACAAGAAGGACTTTAT
>CANGEZ010000029.1 GCA_947452875.1 Chitinophagaceae bacterium | reverse complement strand
CGGGATCTTAATTTTATAAATTTCAAATTCAATTACAACTTATCAGCAGCTGCATTCTTTTTCTCATATTCTGCAGCTTTTGCTGGATTCTTTTTCAAACCATAAATATCAGCAAGGTAGCCTAACACAATTTTATAATTAGCTTTTTGAATTGCAGTTTTTGAAGGAATAGCTTCGTAATATTTTAAAGCCATTTCTGAAAATACAATACACTCATCCATTGATTTATTGGCAACCGCTTTCATGTCATTTCTCTTTTTAACATCTTCTGGTTTTGTGCCTTTAATCATATTGCTATTGTTCACCAAATCAGCAGACATATTGTACAAGTGATTACACATAAGCATAGTTGATGTAATTTCAGCTTTATCTTCATTAGCGATAGCTTTTTTTATAGTGGCAGTCAATTTTTCGCCCATTGCAGCATCACCTGCATTTGAAGCGTCCTTACCATACAAGCTGTTATACATTTCAACAGCATAGTTATAAGGCAATACAAAGCTTGAAGGATTTTCTGCAATCAACTTTTCATATTTAGCATACAACACATTTTTATCTCCAGATTTGCTGGATATTCTGATTTCAGCATCCATCCAATATTCATCATTAGGATACATTTTTTTTGCTTTTGCAAGAATTTCATCTAATGATTTTTGATCGTCTTTTTTTACATAATAATCAACTATATACTGATACACTTCTTTGAAATCTGCACCTGAAATATTTGCATCGGTCAGCTTTTTATAAAACTCAACAGCAAGTTCTTCATTTTTCTGTTGTATAGCGCAAGCAGCAATATTCAATACTAATGAAGTATCCAAACGATTCAATGAAGTTTGCTGATACTCATACTTCTTGTCTAATATAAAATTTTCAAGTTCAATGGCTTTTTTAAATGCATCAATGGCTCCTTGGAAATTTTTTGTATTGTAAGAACGAGCTCCTAAATCATAGTATCCATAATATAAATCAAGGAATGATGTGTGAGTTTCTAATTGTAAATAAACATCTTTTGAATCCAATTGTTGATTTTTTTTAAAGGCTTCGAATGCTTCACCTTTTAAAGTGTATTGTTCTGCTTGAGCAACAGTGCTATCATGAGATAATGAATTATAGATTCTGCCTTTGTAATAATAAGCCTCTGCATCATTGGCTTTTTTAGGGTTAGACAAATACTTGTCAATTCCTGCTTTTGCTTCTCTGTATTGCATTTTACCCATCAGATCATTAATATCATCAAGGTTTTGAGAATTTGCAACTGTGCCGGTTAAAAACAATCCACATAAAATTAAAATACGTCTCATTTGTATAGTTTTAAATTTGGGGACAAAGATATTGGATTATTGGTTGAAAAAAGGTTCAAAAGGTTCAATAAGTTCAATGAGTTCAAAAAGTGCTGATAAAACTTTTTAAACCTATTGAACATTTTAAACTTATTGAACAATTGGAACCTTTTACATAATTTTACCCTCTTGATTAGCCAGGAATCCATACAACAAATACAAAGCCGAATCGACATCATCGATATCGTAGGGACTTTTGTAAAACTTAAAAAAAGAGGCGCCAATTATTTAGGCAATTGTCCTTTTCACAACGAAAAATCTCCTTCATTTACAGTCTCTCCTACCAAGGAAATCTATAAATGCTTTGGCTGCGGAAAAAGTGGAAATTCCATCAGCTTTTTGATGGAGCACGAAAAGTACAGTTATGTTGAATCTTTACGTTGGCTGGCCAACAGATACAATATCGAATTAGAGGAAACTGAAACCAGTCCTGAATTTAAAGCCATCCAACTTACTTCGGATTCGTTATACATCATCAACAATTTCGCCAGAGATTTTTTCAGAAATGCGTTGATGAAAACTGAAGAAGGCAATGACATTGCTTTAAGCTATTTGAAAGAACGAGGTTTCAGACAAGATATTATTGACAAATTTCAATTAGGTTATAACCCAGCTGCAAGAGATGAATTTGCCAATGCCGCGCTTGAAGGTCAATACAATAAAGATTTACTTTTAAAAACCGGACTTGTTGTCAATCGTGATGAAAGATTGCAGGACAACTATCGCGGCAGAATCATTTTTCCCATTCACAATCAAAGTGGTAAGGTTTTAGGATTCGGTGCCAGAATTATCAAGACAAATGATAAGTCTCCTAAATACATCAACACGCCTGAAAACGAAATTTACGTAAAGAGTAAAATTCTTTATGGTTCCTATTTCGCTAGAACGGCAATCGATAAAGCCAATGAGTGTTTGCTGGTAGAAGGTTATACCGATGTGGTAAGTTTACACCAAGCCGGAATTGAAAATGTGGTGGCAAGTGGAGGGACTTCTTTAACTCCTGACCAACTTCGTCTCATTAAAAAATTCACCAAAAATCTCACCATTGTTTATGATGGTGATAGCGCTGGTATCAAAGCTGCATTGCGAGGACTCGATTTGGCATTGGAAGAAGGATTGGAAGTTAAATTGGTGTTGGTTCCAGATAAAGAAGATCCCGACAGTTATGTCAATAAAATCGGAGCTGCAGCATTCAATGAATTTGTAAAGAACAATAAGAAAGACTTCATTTTCTTTCAATTGGAAATTGCTTTACAGGATGCCGGAAATGATTCTTCAAAAAAATCTGCTGTTGTAAACCAGATTGCAGAAACCATTTCAAGAATTAATAAAACGGAAGAATTCACCCGTAGGCAAGATTATATCAAGCGCGTTTCTGAAATGTTGAAAATTGAAGAAACGGGTTTCAATGCTTTGGTAAATAAAATTATCAGAGATAAAATCACTAAAGAAGAATCGAAATCCTTTAAAGATGAGGTTAATATTCCTGTAGAACCAATTCCAGAGCAAGACACAAATGCCGATCTGCTTTTCAATAAAGATGATTTACATGAACAAGCCATAGCCAGAAGCTTAATTGAATTTGGGCTTAAGGAATGGAATGAAGAACAAACTGTCGCTCAATATGTTTTTGATGTAATGGATGAGCTTGATTTGCATGAGCTTATCGACAATAAAATGATTACCGGAATTATAAGTTTGTATAGAAGTTGGTATGAAGAAGGAATGGCTCCAACAGCCAAAAGTTTTTTATATCATGATGATAGTGAAGTCAGTCAGTACATTATTAAAGTGATGGAAACCGACACCGAAATTAGCCTTAATTGGAAAGCTAAATTTGAAGTAAAAACACCCACACGAGAAGAATTATATAAAGAGGAAGTAACTTCTACTTTCAATTATCTAAAACTTCGAAAAATCAAAAGATTGATTAATGAAAATCAAACCGCTTTGGAAAAAGCCACTGATACAAACCAGCAATTATTATTGATGCAAACACATCAATATCTAAAAAAAATGGAAGCCGAAATAATGGCTTCCATTGGAACAGTAATTTATAAATAAACTAGTGTAGATTAAAACACCAATTCTTCTTCTTCTTTATTTACGAGCATATAACGAGGAACGCTATTGCTGCAATTGTGAGCTTTTGAGAATAATTTAAAGTTTGTAGCACACCATACGTTATCGAGTTCAACATGATCTATAGCTTCAAGATTATGATCTTCTATAGCTTGCCAATGTGCGTCACGACACAAATCACTAGCAATTTTTGCAGTTCCTTTTGGATAAGAAACCCAAAGTTTTGCTGTTGGCTGCAAAGCTGGGACGATATCATTTAATATATCAGTAAGTTGTTTTTTACTGACAGCAAATATCAAGGCAAATTCAATTTTTTTAACCCTAAGTAAAGGTGTTACACTTTTTGCAAACGTGATTTTTGCAAATTGTTTTTCAACTGAAGATGGTAAACCTTGAATGAGTAGATTTTTTTCGTTGTTGTATTGTAGCTTTTCGAAAACTGTTGGTAAGGCCATAATGAGGAACTAATTTTTGTTTAATAATCATTAATGGTTTAAATGGATAAGGAATAATTTCCGGATTCAAAAAATAAGTATTCAAAAGGGGAAGACAAAGGTAGGGCTTATATTTGGTTTGTTCAAGAAAAGAGAGGATTTATTGAAAAAAAATTAAGTATTATTCAAAAGAGAAGGTCTCTATTTGGATTAATAATTATAAAAACATATTTATTTTTTATCTTTTCTTTTATCTCTATATTTTAGGATAGGAATTCGACTTTCCGCGCCTTTAAGCAATCTTGAGATGTTTTTCTGATGGGTAATAATTACTAATAAAGCAACAAGCAAAGCGAATATTCGATAAGACATTTCATGTTCGTTCCAAATCCACAATACACAAACGGGTAACATAATAGCTCCTAAAATAGAACTTAATGAAACATATCTAGTTAAGAACAGTACAAATAAAAATACACCAATACAACAAACTGCTATTATTGGTTGTACTGCAATCAACATTCCCAATAATGTGGCAACACCTTTGCCTCCTTTGAAGTTGGCAAAGACAGGAAAAATATGTCCAATAACAGCAGCCAATCCCAATCCCATCATGAAATTAGTTCGCTCCAGTTCGTTGGTTAAATAATAAGGGAGAAAATAGAATAGTCCGACAGCGAAAATACCTTTTAAAACATCTAGTACCATTATTAAAGTACCATATTTGGGGCCCAAAACTCTGAATGCATTTGTAGCACCCATGTTGCCACTTCCGAAATCACGGATATCAATACCAAAAAATTTCTTGCTGATAATTAAAGCTGTTGGAATAGATCCAATCAGGTAAGCCAAAATAATAAGAAGCAATTCCTTCATTATTCTTTTTAGTGTGTGAACATAAAGATAGGAAAAAATCAAATTGGTAACGTTAAGTTAACACAGGATTTTCAACTAAATGATTGAACAATTAATTAACAGCCAGTTATTTTTGCTACTAACTGACCTTATGTTTAATTTTTTATAAGTCAAACTTAAACAAATCTGTTCTTCATCCTCAACTAATATACCACTAAATAAAACAGTGGTTCCTGATTTGCCACAGTTGATGATGTTATCGAGGTTAGCCAAAATAATATTCAAATTGATGTTGGCCAAAATGATATCTGCTTTTGCAATAGATTCTGAATGACAAATGTCTGCTTTGATTATTTTTATGCTGCTACAATGATTGGCTTCGATATTTTCAATAGCATTATTTATACTCCAATCATCATTGTCTATGGCTTCAATAGATGACGCTCCCATTTTTTCAGCAAGAATTGCCAATAATCCGGTTCCTGTTCCGAAATCAATCACGTTTGTACCGTTAAAATCGAGTAAACTCATTTGCTCCATCATTTGAAATGTGGTGGCATGATGACCCGTACCAAAACTCATTTTGGGTGTGATGATTAAATCATGAATCACTTGTGTAGAAGGTTGATGGAAACTGGCTCTGATAAAAGCAAAAGGATTTTTCGTTTCCGGATGTAATAACAATATCGGCTCAAAACTGCTTTCCCAATTGGCATTCCAGTTTTCTTCTTCAATAAATTTCAATTGAAAAACACAATTTAATGTAGTTGCAACTTCATCCAATAATGACTGTTCAAACAAAGTTTCTTTTATGAAAGCTTTCAGACATTTTTCAGATTCTTCATACCCTTCATATTCAATCTGATCTAACATGGCAATCAGCATTTCGTGCTGGTCATTATTTTCTGTTGCAAAAGAAACTTCTATATGTCTCATAATAAAAAAACTGCAGCCGGTTTTGAAAGCTGCAGTTGAGGTTATAATTTTTTGAATT
Organism: Chitinophagaceae bacterium; assembly: GCA_947452875.1. Taxonomy (GTDB): domain Bacteria; phylum Bacteroidota; class Bacteroidia; order Chitinophagales; family Chitinophagaceae; genus Ferruginibacter. The sequence continues at coordinate 7,528 of CANGEZ010000029.1, read as the reverse complement.
GATTAATTATTATCAGATTGAGGTTTGGCTGGTGCCTCTGGTTTTGGCATCAATGCTTTTCTGCTCAATTTGAATTTACCTGTACGAGGGTCAACTTCAAGTAATTTCACTTTTACTTTATCACCTTCTCTGAAGATACCTTCCATAGATTCCAAACGTTTCCAGCTGATTTCACTGATGTGAAGCAAACCTTCTTTCTTTGGCAAGAACTCTACGAAAGCACCGAATTCTTTGATGCTTTTTACAGTTCCTTCGTATGATTGTCCAACTTCAGGAACAGCAGTAATGCCATTCACCCAAGCTACTGCACGATCCAATGATGTTTTTTCTTTTGAGAAAATACTCACTTCGCCATGGTTGTCTACTTCTTCGATGTTGATAGTAGCTCCAGTTTCACGTTGAATTTCTTGGATGATTTTTCCACCTGGCCCGATCACCGCTCCGATATATTCTTTATCGATAATCAATTTTACCATACGAGGAGCATGAGGCTTTACCTCTTCTCTTGGTGCTAAAGTACAATTATGCATCGCTTCGAGAATGTGCATACGACCTTTCTTAGCCTGAGCTAAAGCTTCGCGCATTACATCCATGCTCAATCCGTCAACTTTAATATCCATTTGAACACCACATATGCCATCTTTAGTTCCGGTAACTTTGAAATCCATATCACCTAAATGATCTTCATCGCCAAGGATATCTGTAAGAATTGCATATTGATCCCCTTTTGTAATCAATCCCATCGCAACGCCACTAACATGTTTTTTCAAAGGCACACCCGCATCCATCAAAGCCAATGAACCGGCACAAACAGTGGCCATTGAAGAAGAACCATTACTTTCCAAAATATCACTTACCACTCTCACTGTATATGGATAATCTTTACCTGGCATCATTTTCTTTAAAGAACGCATAGCCAAATTACCATGTCCTACTTCTCTTCTACCAACACCTCTCATCATTTTCACTTCACCGGTACTGAATGGAGGGAAATTATAGTGCAAAATAAACTTGCTGTATTCAGATGAGTGCGCGCTTTCAATCAACAACTCATCTAAAGGAGTCCCTAAAGTAACAGTCGTAAGTGATTGTGTTTCACCTCTTGTAAATAAAGAAGATCCGTGGGGAGTTGGCAACAAATCAATTTCCATTTCCAACTGACGAATATCTTCAGTTCCTCTTCCATCAAGACGCTTGCGATCGTTTAAAATCATATCGCGAACTACATAATATTGTAGTTCTCCGAAATAATGACCAATTAAAGCTTTGTCTTCAGAAGCCAATTCTTCACCCAAATGAGCCACTAATTCTTGTTGTAATAATTTATAAGCATCGCTTCTTTCATGCTTTGCTGATGCTGAAGCAGAAATAGCATACATTTTATCTTTTGCGAAAGCTTTGATTTTTTCATTAAGCTCATCGTTGCGATATGGCTTTTTGTAATCTCTTTTTGAAGTGATTCCCACTATATCTCTTAATTGTTCTTGAGCTTTCACCTGAACTCTGATCGCATCATGAGCCAATTCAAGAGCCTTTACCAAATCTTCTTCTTGACACTCGTCGCTCTCTCCTTCCACCATCATGATATTTTTGCTCGTAGCTGCGATAATAAATTCCATATCAGATGCTGCCATTTGAGATCTGGTTGGATTTACAATCATTTCGCCATTGATACGTCCGATACGTACTTCAGAGATGATTTCCATTACAGGAATATCAGACACAGCCAAAGCTGCAGATGCTGCCAAACAAGCCAATGCATCCGGCATTACTTCATCATCAGATGAAATCAATGATACTAATACTTGAACATCACATAAGTAATCTTCAGGAAATAAAGGGCGAAGCGCTCTGTCTATTAATCTTGAGGTTAAAATTTCATAATCGTTCAAGCGAGCTTCTCTTTTGAAAAAAGAACCCGGAACACGACCTGCAGAAGCGAATTTCTCTTGATAATCTACTGATAAAGGGAAGAAGCTTTGACCGTCTTTTGGATCTTTATTGGCAACCACTGTAGCTAAAATGATACAATTGCCTTGTCTTACAGTTACGGCACCGTCAGCTTGACGAGCCATTTTTCCTGTTTCGATGGTTACCTCACGGCCACCACCAATATCGAATTTTACTGATTTTGATTGTAAAAATGACATTTGAATTGATTTGAACCAGCTAGCAAGACATGCTGCCGGCAGTTAAAATAAATCATGTACAAAGAACAATTCCCAACAGCAAAAACAGTTGGGAATGATTCAAATGACATGCATGAATATAAATTATTTACGGAGACCTAATTTCTCGATTAAAGCTCTGTAACCGCTAAGATCGTGCTTGCTTAGGTAAGTTAATAAACGCTTACGTTTACCTACCATCATCATCAAACCTCTTTGTGAAGAGAAATCTTTTTTGTTTCCTTTCAAATGATTGGAAATGTGGTTGATGCGTTCTGTAAGCATAGCAACCTGACCTTCGATAGAACCTGTGTTTGTTGGTTTACCACCATATGTTGTAAAAATGGTAACCTTTCTTTCGCTTGTTAAATGAGACATTTCTTTGATTTTTTTTTAAAACGCTGTGTTTTATTACTTTTTTTATTCGGGTGCGAAGTTAACAATTACATTCGAAAAACCACAAGAATATTCAAGAATTGTAAAAAAAAGAGTTGAAAAATGTGTTTATCGAACTAATCTGTATTTAAAAATTAAAAATTGAGCGAGTCAACTCAAATTAATAACGCAAATTTGCAACATGAGAAAATTTGCCATCATCGGTTGTGGAAGAATTGCGGAGCGACATGCACTGCAAATCAGCCGAATGGCAAAACTAGTGGCCGTTTGTGATATCGATATCGAAAAAGCAAGACTACTAGCCAATACCTACAATGTTGCGTATTTTGACAATGTCGAAACCATGCTACTTGCTCTCCCAGAAATTGAAATCGTAAGCATCTGCACACCCAATTATTTACACGCCGAACATTCCATTTTAGCATTGAATCATGGCAAACATGCGCTTTGCGAAAAACCCTTGGCAATACATGTAGCTGATGCTCAAAAAATGATTGAAGCTGCCGACCTTAACCATAAAAAGTTATTCGTTGTAAAACAAAACCGGTATAATCCACCTGTGGTCGCATTAAAATCATTGTTGAACGATAATAAACTGGGCAAAATCAATTCTTTTCAAATCAATTGCTTTTGGAACCGACCGGATGAATATTACATTAGTTCATGGAAAGGAAAAAAAGAAATGGACGGCGGAACATTATTCACTCAATTCAGTCATTTTATTGATTTGCTGTATTGGTTATTGGGCGATGTGAAATCTGTAAAAGCTACTATATCCAATTTTCAACATGATAAAATCGACATTGAAGATGCAGGTGTGGTGTTATTTGAAATGATCAGCGGAGCCATCGGCACCATGAATTACAATGTAAATACTTTCAAAAAAAACATGGAAGGTTCGATTACATTGTTTGGAGAAAAAGGGACAATTAAAATTGGCGGCCAATATTTGAATACTATTGAATACCAGTCAATCGAAGGACGACACATCGACGTAAATGAAATGGGAAACCCTGCCAATGATTATGGGTTTTATCAAGGAAGTATGAGCAATCATGATAAAGTTTACGAAAATCTATTGAAAGCGATTGATGATGCTGATAGTCAATTTGCCAGTGCACACGATGGAAAAAAAACGGTAGAAATCATAGACATGATTTTTGAAGCTGCCATTAAAAACACTCCTTAAATAACAGAAAATTTAGCCAATTGTCATCCATCATTTTCACAGTAACCAACGATTTGAACTACGACCAGCGCATGATTCGTATATGCACTTCTTTGGCTAATGAAGGATATGTCATTACCTTAGTTGGAAGAAAAAAAAGAAACTCACAACCACTAGAAAATAAGCCCTTCAAACAAAAAAGACTTTACTGTTTTTTCGAAAAAGGCAAACTGTTTTATATTGAATACAACATCAGATTGTTCATCTATTTATTGTTTGCAAAAGCAGATGGGATTTGCGCTATTGATTTGGATACGATTATTCCTTGTTTATGGGCTTCTTCATTAAAAAAGATTCCAAGAATATACGATGCACATGAGTTGTTTTGTGAAATGAAAGAGATTTCATCAAGGCCAAAGATTTATAAAATCTGGAAATCGATAGAAAAATATGCTTTGCCTAAGTATAAACTTGCCTATACAGTTAACCATGTAATCGCAGAAGAATTCAAGAAATTATATAAATTTGATTTTGAAGTCATCAGAAGTATTGCCTTGTTGGATGAAAATAAAAGTGCTCAACAAAAAGAAAAATTCATATTATATCAAGGTGCAGTTAATGAAGGGCGAAGCTTTGAAACACTGATTCCTGCAATGAAATTCATCAACTGTAAACTCATCATTTGTGGCGATGGTAATTTCATGCAGCAGGCAATGGAACTAAGTCGCATTCACCAAGTTGAGGATAAAGTTATTTTCAAAGGCATGTTGTCACCAGACTCACTGCAGGAAATAACAAGTAAATCTTACATTGGGATTACCCTGTTTGAAAAAGACGCCAAAAGCAACTATTATTCCCTTGCCAATCGATTTTTTGATTATATCCATGCAGGCACACCACAAATATGCGTAGATTACCCACTTTATAAAGAACTGAACAAAAAATACGATATTGCTGTTTTAATAGACGACCTTAAACCGGATTCAATTGCATTAGTCGTAAGCCGGCTTTTGGAAGACGAATCGCTTTGGAAGTCATTGCATGAAAATTGCAAAACCGCCGCAAAAGAACTTTGTTGGCAAAACGAAGAGAAAACATTGATTGCTTTTTATAAGAAAATTTTTGGATAAACATCTCCATATTGTCACTCATGATGTTCCCTGGCCTGCCGATTTTGGTGGCGTCGTGGATTTATTTTATAAAATAAAAACACTTCACCAATTGGGCATCAAGATTCATCTACATTGCTATACCAGCAAACGCGCAGAGCAACCTATGCTTAATCGCTACTGCGAATCTGTAGATTATTATCCTCGAAAGAAAAACTTATCCATTCTACCCTATTCCATTCCTTACATTGTATTGTCTCGTTGTGATAAAAATCTGTTGATTAACCTTGAAAAAGACAGTTACCCAATTTTATTAGAAGGCATACATTGCACTTATCACCTCTTTAAAGGGAAACTAAAAAATAGAAAAGTGTTGGTGAGATTGCATAATGTTGAATATAGTTATTACAAAAATCTTCATGCAGCAGAGTCGGGAATTTTTAGAAAAATGTACTATTTCATAGAATCGATTTTATTAAAGAAGTACGAAAAAAAACTAGCGCAAACTTCAACATTTTTGACCGTTAGTAAAACTGATGAAGCATTATACAAAAATGATTTCCATGCCCAAGATCTTCATTTCCTTCCGGTATTCATTCCATGGTCTCAAATAAAAAGCAAAGTAGGTGAAGGCAATTTCTGTTTGTATCATGGAAATTTATCTGTAAATGAAAACGAGAAAGCTGCAATATGGTTACTGGAAGAAATTTTTAGTAAAATAAATATACCATTTGTAGTGGCCGGGAAAAACCCATCTTCTACATTAAAAAAAGCTGCATACCAGCAACTCAATACCTGTTTGGTGGAAAATCCATCCGAATTCGAATTAGATGATTTAATTAGAAAAGCACAAGTCAATATTCTACCTTCCTTTAATTCTACAGGCGTAAAACTTAAATTAATCAATGCATTATTTAATGGAAGGCATTGCCTTGTCAACAAAGCTGCTGCCGAAGGAACTGCCGTAGAGGATGCTTGCTATTTCGCTGAAGACACAAAAGAATTTTCAACTGAAATTCTCAGACTTTTCGAACAGCCATTTACTGAAGAAGATATCCTCAAAAGAAAGCAAATCCTTGGTGAATTATACGACAATAATAAAAATGCTGAGACGCTAATTAAACTATTATACTAGCATTATCCAACACTTTTCCGTTTTCCGTTTTAATGGTTCTAGCAGGAAATTTATTGATAACCATATAATCATGTGTAGCCATTACGATACAAGTGTCATAGTCTTTGCAAATATGAAAAAGCAGTTGCATGATTTCATCACTGGTTTCAGGATCGAGGTTACCTGTCGGCTCATCTGCAAGAATTAATTTCGGAGAATTGAGCAATGCCCTTGCGATGTCAATTCGTTGTTGTTCGCCACCACTCAATTCAAATGGCATTTTAAATCCTTTGGTTTTGAGATTTACTTTATCCAACACATCGCTAATTTTTTCATCCATTAATTTTTCATCTTTCCAGCCTGTCGCTTTCAAAACGAATTTCAAATTTTCATTTACATTTCTGTCTGTAAGCAATTGAAAATCCTGAAACACTACACCAATATTTCTGCGTAAAAATGGAACGGTTTTCCAAGTTAGTTCTTTAAGATTATGACCGGCAACCCATCCTTCTCCTTCTGTAAGTTCAAGATCGCCGTACATGGTTTTAAGCAAGCTACTTTTACCTGTTCCGGTTTTACCCACTAGATAAACGAATTCACCTTTTTCTACAGAAATATTTACATTTCCGAGTATCAAACTAGATCCTTGATAAATATTTACGTTGGTTAACTCTACAATAGAACGAGACATATCTATAAATTTACTTTTTAATTAATTTTTGAAAAACAAATGTAAAGGCTGAATCTTTAATAAACAATTACTTCATCCCCGATTCTGATTTCAAGTGTTTTTTTAACATCTGCTTCCACCCTTCCGATAATTTGCGCATCAATTTCAAATGATGTTGCCGTATCAATTATTTCCTGTGCATGTTTTTCATCACAATAAATTTCCATGCGGCATCCCATGTTAAACACTTCATACATTTCACGCAAGCTAGCGCCGCTATTGGCTTGTATTAATTGAAATACCGGTGGTGGTATGAAGAGATTGTCTTTAATCACTTTAAAATCACCTGGCATGTATTTCATACATTTGGTTTGACCTCCGCCACTGCAATGAATGATCCCATTTATGTTGTCGAAATGTGATTCAAATAATTTCATGAAAACAGGTGCAAACGTTCGGGTAGGACTCAACAATAATTTCCCGATTTCGATTTCTTCAATAAACTTATCATTGGAGAACTTAACGATGTCTGTCAATTTATTTTTCCCAATGTAAACGACTTCTTCATTCGTTCCTGGATCGTAACTTTCTTTAAAATGAGTAGCATAATGTTTAGATAAAGCATCATGTCTGGCCGAAGTCAGACCATTGCTTCCAATACCGCTGTTATATTCCGTTTCATAAATGGCCTTGCCAAAACTTGCCAAACCTACAATAACATTACCCGGAGCAATTTTATCGTTGGTAATAATTTTGTTCTTAGGCCATCTGGTTGTCATGGTACCATTTACGGCAACGGTTCTCACCACATCACCCACATCAGCCGTTTCGCCACCGAGATAATGAATATTGACTCCGTAACCTGATAACAAATCAAAGAAATCTTGAGTGCCATTAATGATT
>CANGEZ010000028.1 GCA_947452875.1 Chitinophagaceae bacterium | reverse complement strand
TCGGACTTGAAGTAGCAGGTGTAAAAGGAAAGCATAATGCATTGCAAACCTCGATAATTTATGTGATGTCAAATGTCTTTCTGAATGTAATAGTTGTTCCTACAAAACAGTTCACCCAAGAACTTCGTCCCGATTCATCCAATAAATTATCTTTCCCTTCCGGCCATACTTCAGAAGCATTTGCTAGCGCAGAACTGATGCGTATGGAATATCAGGAAACCCAACCCTGGTTAGGTGTTGCTGGTTATGCGATGGCAGTAACTACCGGATATTTAAGAATGTATAATAACAAACATTGGATTAGCGATGTGATTGCCGGAGCTGGAATTGGCATTGCTTCCACCAGATTATCTTACCTCATTTACGACAAAGTTGCATCGCATATTCAAAATAAAAAAAAGGCTAAAAGCCATACCCTCTTACTGCCATCTTATCAAAATCATCAATTAGGATTTAATCTGGTAAAAAGATTCTAAAATTTGAGGCATTTTAGTTGAAATGCTTGACCATAAACAAGGCTTTATGTTGTAAATTTGTGTTCCAAAAAATAGCATATGAGCGAAGAGAAAAATTTGAATTTTATTGAAGAAATTGTTGAAACTGATCTGAACGAAGGAAAATATAAATCCATAATAACTCGATTTCCCCCTGAACCAAATGGTTATTTACATATCGGACATTCAAAATCCATTTGCCTGAATTTTGGACTGGCAAAAAAATATGGCGGTAGCACCAATCTCAGATTTGATGACACCAATCCTGTAACAGAAGACACTGAATATGTAGAAAGTATCAAAGACGATATCAAATGGCTTGGATTTGAGTGGTCAAACGAATTTTATGCTTCAGATTATTTTGATACTCTTTTTGAATATGCTGTAACACTCATCAACAAAGGTTTGGCTTATGTAGATGACAGCACCTCTGAAGAAATTGCCACACTAAAAGGAACACCTACCGAACCCGGCAAAGACAGCATTTACAGAAGCAGAAGCATTGAAGAAAATATCCTTTTGTTCAATGAGATGAAAGATGGCAAATACAAAGACGGCGAAAAAGTATTAAGAGCTAAAATTGACATGGCGCATACCAACATGTTGATGCGCGACCCGATTATGTATCGTATCAAGCATGCGCATCACCATCGCACTGGCGACAAATGGTGCATCTACCCTATGTACGATTTCGCTCATGGACAAAGCGATAGCATCGAAAATATCACCCACTCTATTTGTACATTGGAGTTTATTCCCCATCGAGAATTGTACGACTGGCTGATTGAAAAATTAAACATTTTTCCTTCACATCAATATGAATTTGCAAGATTAAACATGACCTATACGGTGATGAGTAAACGTAAATTATTGCAATTGGTAAATGAAGGACATGTTTCAGGTTGGGATGACCCCAGAATGCCTACGATCAGTGGCTTCAGAAGGAAAGGATATACACCATTAAGTATCCGCAATTTCTGCGACAAGATTGGTGTTGCTAAAAGAGAGAATCTTATCGACTTAAGTTTACTGGAGTTTTGTTTGCGTGAAGATTTAAACATGACTGCCAAAAGAGTGATGGCTGTTCTAGATCCGGTAAAACTCATCATCACCAATTACGAAGAAGGCAAAACTGAAATGCTGACCAGTGAAAATGGTCCAGATGAATCACTTGGTCACAGAAGTATTCCATTTGGCAAAGAACTTTGGATTGAGCGTGAAGATTTCATGGAAGAAGCTGCAAAGAAATGGTTTCGTTTGGCTCCTGGCGCTTTGGTAAGATTAAAAAGCGCTTATATCGTAAAATGCGAATCATTTGAAAAAGACAGTGATGGAAATATTACTGCCATTCATTGTACTTACATTCCCGAAAGCAAAAGTGGTCAAGACACTTCCGGTATTTCTGTAAAAGGAACGATTCATTGGGTAAGTGTAAAACACGCTGCTACTGCAGAAGTAAGATTATACGACAGATTATTTAAATCAGAAAACCCTGCTGCTGAAGAAGGCGATTTCAAAGAATATATGAATCTTGATTCATTGCACATTATCAACAATGCATATATCGAACCTTCTTTGACAACTGCCAATTTAGAAGATCGTTTTCAATTTATTAGAAAAGGCTATTTCTGTTTGGATAAAGATTCAACAACAGAAAAACTTGTTTTCAACAGAACTGTTACATTGAAAGATGCATGGAGTAAGGAGGTGAAGAAAGGGTAAGAAGCCTCTCCCCAACCCTCTCCAAAGGAGAGGGAGCTTGGAGCTTTTACATGCGAATAGCAATCAATTGCTCAAGCAATAATTTTTTGCTTTAAACACAAATTTGCGAACTGTTTTAATTCGCAAAACGCAATTATCTTCCCCCTTTGGGGGAATTTAAGGGGGCATCTGGAAACAACGCAATAACAAACGATAATATCGACAGCAATACCAGCAAATAAATTCCAGCTTGTTTTTCCGGTGTGTAGGCATTATAGGAAGATGTAAAAAGATGATAGGTTTTCAACGCATAGGCCATAATAACACCTGCAAAAAAAAGATGTGTAAATTTTGCCCAGAGTTTATTTATAAAAATCAGTAAAATACAAATACAAGAGAAGATGATGAAAAACTTACCTGGTTTTCCGTACACATCATTTTGAGAATAAAAGCCATTAAAATACTTTCCTAAGTCAGCATGAAATGTCCATGGCATAAAACAAACTGCAATTAAGCAGATGTAAATGAGCAATCCAATCCATTTGCTGTGTTTCATGTTTGTATAATTAAGTCAAAATTAAAAAGTAAAAATTTAAAAAATAGACTCTATGATTTTTTTGATTTTTGAATTTTTAATTTTTAATTTTTTTATTCTTTCTCTTAAATTTATAATTATTCTAAAAAAAAAGCCTGTTAAGGATCAAACCTAACAGGCAATTTTGGAGGTCCCGAGCGGATTCGAACCGCTGTGGAAGCTTTTGCAGAGCTCTGCCTAGCCACTCGGCCACAGGACCATAAAAAAACATTGTTCTATTCTTTCAAATAGTGTTGCAAAATAAGGTATTTTTATTGATAAATTAAAATACCAAACTCAAAAAAATCAAATCTTACAAAAACAGATACTAATGATTACAATTCCATCATCTGAACTCATCTTAAATAACAGAGGCGCCCTTTATCATATTAATTGCCGACCAGAAGAGATTGCTAATACCATCATCACTGTTGGTGACCCAGACAGGGTAAAAGAAGTAAGCAAACATTTTGACAGAATTGAGTTTCGGAATCAACATCGTGAATTTGTTACACACACAGGCTATATTGGCAAAAAAAGAATCACTGCAATTAGCTCCGGCATTGGCCCAGGCAAAATTGATATTGTTTTAAATGAATTGGATGCATTGGTAAATATCGATTTAGAAGCCAGGACAATCAAAGAAAATATCACCAGTTTAAATATCATCAGAGTCGGCACCAGTGGTTCATTACAAGCAGATATACCCGTAGACAGTTTCGTTGCGAGTACACACGGCTTAGGTCTCGACAACTTACTGAATTTCTACACACATCAATATAACGAAGAAGAAACTCAGTTACTAAATGCATTTAATACCCATACGCAATTAAATCAAGGGATTTCTGCACCTTATGTTAATACCTGCAGCATGTCTTTAATGAAAGAATTTGTAGATAACTTTCATCATGGTATTACTGTAACTTGTCCGGGTTTTTATGGCCCACAAGGTAGAGTGTTGAGAATGGGATTAGCAAGACCAAACTTAATTGACAAGTTGACTACATTTTCATTTGGAAATCACATATTAACCAATTTCGAAATGGAAACATCAGCCATTTACGGCATTGGCGAAATATTAGGGCATCAGTGTCTTTCGTTAAGTGCTATCGTTGCCAATAGAATAAAAAAAGAATTTTCTGCCGACGGTGCTGCTGCAGTTGAAAAATTAATTTTAATAACCTTAGAAAATATAGCTGCATCACAAATATGAAATTGACATTTTTTAAATACCAAGGAACTGGAAATGATTTTATTATCATTGACAACCGAAAAAATGAAGTAGGTCAACTTACCCAGCAACAAATTGAAAGACTTTGCAATCGTAAATTCGGAATCGGAGCCGACGGATTAATGCTGATGAATGAAAAAGAAGGATTTGATTTTGAAATGGTTTATTTCAATGCAGACGGCAATGAAAGTACCATGTGCGGTAACGGTGGAAGATGTATGATTTCCTGCGCATATCACCTCGGAATACATAAATACACCTATCTTTTTATGGCCAAAGACGGTGAACATGAAGGCGAAATCAACATCGACAACAACATCAGATTAAAAATGAAAAATGTAGATATCGTGGAGTTGCAAAATCATCACGCGGTATTGGATACAGGCTCTCCTCATTTTGTGAAATTTGTAACCGATTTAGAAAATGTTGATGTGGTAGAGTCAGGAAGAGATATTCGCGAAAGCAAACAATATGCAAATGAAGGGATCAATGTAAATTTCGTTGAAACCATAAATGAGTATACGATTTCTGTAAGAACTTATGAACGTGGCGTAGAAGATGAAACTTTAAGTTGCGGAACAGGCGTTACCGCATCCGCATTGATTGCAGCACATAACAACAGAGGTTTCAACAGAGTGGAAGTGATCACACCTGGTGGAAAATTAAGCGTTGAATTTGAGAAAACTGGTGAAACTAACTTTGAAAACATCTGGCTTTGTGGACCTGCAACTTTTGTGTATAAAGGTGAAATTGAGGTGGGAGTAGATGGATAGGCTGGATAAGCTGGATAGGCTGGATAAGCTGGATGAGCTGGATAGGCTAGATACTTGATGCTAGATGCTGGATAAGCTACTTCAACAACTAACAACGCAAAACACCAAACAATAAACACCAAACACCAAACAACAAACACCAAACACCAAACAACAAACAATAAACAATAAACAACAAACAATAAACACCAAACAACAAACACCAAACAACAAACAATAAACAACAAACCTCAAACAACTAACTTTTCCTCCTTGATACAATATTTCAAAATAGAAGACCAGAAAACAATTGCCATCGACAAGCCTGTTTCAGGAACATGGGTGAATATTTTGCCACCGTTGAAACAAGAAGAATTTTCTGAGCTGAGCAATCAATTAAATATTCCTATCGACTTTTTAAAAGACTCATTGGATATTGATGAAAGAAGTCGTTATGAAGCTGATGAGCAGGTTAAACTTATTGTTATTAAAACGCCTACAGAAAACAATTCCTTTAACGAGAGTGATGCCTTTTATATTACCATTCCAATTTGTATCATCTTAACTGCAGATCAAATTGTAACGGTAAATTCATTCGAAAACGAAGCCATAAAAAAATTCCTAAACAGTTTTCAAAATCGCCATCCTGATAAAAAGAATATGATGGTTCTTAAAATTTTCGAAAAGATCACTACCAATTTTCAGGAGTATCTCAAAGAAATCAACAACCGTCGTAATTCATTAGAACAAAAATTATACGACGCCAATAGAAATGAAGAATTACTGCAATTAATGCGGATTCAGAAAAGTCTAGTTTATTTTGTAACTGCACTTCGTAGTAATGAATTGTTGATGATGAAAATGAGTCGAACTAATTTCTTAAGACTTGATGAAGAAGAAAAAGATTTTTTAGAAGATTTGATCATCGAAACTTCTCAAGCCTTGGAAACTGCAAATACTTACACTAATATCTTGAGTAGCACTTTGGATGCATTTGCGAGTATCATTAGCAATAACCAAAATGAAGTATTGAAAAGATTGACCACTCTTACCATTTTCCTCAGCATTCCCGTTTTGATTGCCAGTATTTATGGTATGAATGTGCCACTACCCTTTCAACATTCTCATTGGGCTTTTTGGATACCGGTTTGTGTTTGCTTTTTCATCCTTGGATTTGCATTGTATAATTATATAAGAAGATTAAAAAAATAAAACATGTTCAACATAAGAGTTTATGGTATTCTCATCAATGACAATAATGAAGTATTGGTAAGTGATGAATTAATAAAAGGAAACCACTACACTAAGTTTTGTGGCGGAGGATTAGAAATTGGAGAAGGCACCATCAATTGCCTAGTGAGAGAATTTAAAGAAGAAATGAATCTTGAAATTGAGGTCATCAGTCATTTATACACCACCGATTTTTACCAAAAAAGTATATTCAATCCCAATCATCAACTTATTTCTATTTACTATCTGGTAAAAGCAATGGAGCCTATCAGTGTTCCAATCAGAACTTCTGCATTTGAATTTGATGAAGAGCAAATGAACCAGTATGAAAAAACAAAACAAATAGAATCATTTCGATTTATTACGTGGAATGAATTTTCTGCTGAAGTAATGACATTACCAATTGATAAGATAGCTGCGAAGATGGTGAAGGCGGGAAGGGTTGGATACTAGATACTGGATACTAGAAGCTGGATAAGCTGGATAGACTAGATAAGCTGGATAGGCTAGATAAGTTGGATAGGCTGGATTGGCTAGATAAGCTGGATGGCTAGTTCATAGCAATGTCTCCTGAAAGGGACGTTGCGTTGGTAAAACATTTGTTCAAAAGGTTTAAAAGGTTCAATTTGTTTAAGATGTTAAATACCTTTTAAACGAACATTTTGAACCTATTGAACATTTCTAACCTATTGAACTTTTAAAATACCTATCAGCCATAAGCCGGATTCTGTAATCCCGAAATTCGGGACGGTTATCATTTATCTGGCTGCATCATTACTGATACAATCTTGCTGCCTACCCTTCAACGCATCAGTTGCCTGAAATCGGACGAGCCGCCCTCAATCGTTGATTTACGTGACATTACAGCGCATAAGGTTTACCCGTAAATATTATTACTAATCTTTACCGTGAGCTCTTACCTCACGTTTTCACCTTTACCCCAACGAATCAGGGAAGTAATTTTCTGTGGCACTTTCTCTTTTTCTGACTACCCAGAAAAGCCGGCCATTAACCGGTATGCTGCCCTTTGCTGTCCGGACTTTCCTCTTCAATTGCTTGAAGCGATAACCGGCTGATAGATGCTGTAAAAATAAGCATTTCAACATTGCTATTAACCGATTACTCACAATTAGTCTTTAATGTTCAAATTGAAATGAAGAAATCGAATCAATAACTTATTTTTAATCGTTTAAAAAAAGCAGAATCATGTTACATTTTGGAAATAACAAATCACATTCAACAGCAGAAGAACCAGACTTCATGAATGCGAAATTGGCCTTTGAAAAAGATACTAAAAGAAAAAAAATCATCACTGATTTGTTCCTCATTTTTTGTGGTGTTTTTTGCGCAGGTTTTGGGTTAAAAGGATTTCTGATGCCCAGTAATTTCATCGACGGTGGCACCATGGGACTTTCCTTGTTGGCAACAGAAGTTTTCAAAATCAATCTGTCTTTGTTGATTATTGTCATCAACGCCCCTTTCATCATCCTTGGAAAAAAAATCATCAACAATGAATTCGCCTTTAAATCTGCATTTGCCATTGCAGCACTTGCTTTTTGGGTAGCCATATTTCCTTATCCTCACATCACAAACGACAAATTACTCATCGCTGTATTCGGCGGTTTCTTTTTGGGTGCCGGTGTTGGTTTAACCATGCGTGGTGGCGCTGTATTAGATGGCACGGAAATATTGGCTATTACAGTAAGTAAAAATTCTGGTTTGTCTATTGGCGATGTTATTATGGTCATCAATATCATCATTTTTTCATTAGCCGCTTGGTTGATCTCCATCGAAACTGCATTATACGCCATGCTCACTTATCTTGCCGCATCTAAAACAGTAGACTTTCTCATTGAAGGCATTGAAGAATATACATCCGTGAATATCATTTCTTTGAAAGAAGAAAAAATACGAGACATGATTGTAAACAAATTGGGCAGAGGCATCACCGTTTACAAAGGCGAAAGAGGATTTGGAAAAAGTGGCGAAAAATTGTACGATTTAAAAATCATCAACACCATTATTACCAGGCTTGAGGTTAGTAAAATCAAACACGAAATTGAATTGATAGATCCTGAAGCTTTTATTTACATGACCAGTGTAAAAGACATGAAAGGCGGAATGATCAAAAAAAGACGACTAAAAGATTGACAATAACATTCAACTTGTATACATGACTTTAACTCAACATTTCAAAGACTTTTTTAAAAGTGAAAAAACAGGTGGATTTATTTTAATTTTCTGCACCCTCATTTCACTCGTCATTTCTAATACCACTGCCGGAAATGCTTACATGCAGTTTTGGGAAACAGATTTCCAAGGACATTCCATTACCCATTGGATTAATGACGGCTTAATGGCCATTTTCTTTTTGTTAATTGGTCTTGAATTAGAAAGAGAAATTTATGTAGGAGAATTATCCAATTTTAAAAACGCTTTGTTTCCTGTTATCAGTGCTATTGGAGGAGTTATTGTTCCTGCATGTATTTATTTGATTTATAACTATGGAAGTAATACTCAAAATGGAGCCGGCATCCCAATGGCTACCGATATCGCATTTGCCATTGGCATATTAAGTTTGTTGGGCAAATCAGTTCCACCTCAATTAAAAGTATTTCTGACAGCACTTGCAGTTATAGATGACTTGTGCGCAATTTTAATCATTGCTTTTTTTTACACAGCTCATCTCTCCTTCACTTATTTGTTTATCTCGCTAGGTATCTGGGGAATATTGATTGTGTTGAACAGATTAAAATTTCATCATTTCTTGCCCTATTTGATTGGAGGAATTGCCATGTGGTATTTTATGCTACATTCAGGTGTACATGCTACTATTGCCGGTGTGATGCTAGCATTCGCCATTCCTTTTAGTGATGGATCTGAAAAAACATTATCATCTAAGCTGCAACATAAATTGCATTACTCTGTAGCTTTTATTATTCTACCACTTTTCGCCTTAGCCAACACTTGTATTGTTTTTAATTACAATTGGGTTTCCGGACTTTCATCTAATATAGGAACTGGAATTATAGCAGGACTTGCTGCCGGAAAACCAATCGGCATAATTTTATTTAGTAGTCTAGCTGTTTTCATGGGCATAGCAAAATTACCCAAAGGGTTAACTTGGAAACACATAGCCGGAGTAAGTTTGCTTGCAGGAATTGGATTTACCATGAGCATTTTTATTACGCTGCTGGCATTTGATAATAGGGCCATTATCGATAACGGAAAAATCGCCATAATAGCGGCCTCTACTTTATCAGCAGCAGCCGGATTGATTACTTTGAAATTGGTTTTGAAATCAAATAAGAATCTACATTAAATACTAGGAAAATTTGTTTTTAACCCCCATTAATATTGAATCATCATTATAAATTCGATTATCTATATTTGAGTAATTTTTGAACCCTTCAAATGAACAATTTATAACATGGTTGATATTAATGCTATAAAATCTCACATTTTATCTTTATTGGAAAATGGACTTTCTGGTTCGTTAGCTTATCATAATATTGGGCACACACTTGATGTTGAGAAACAAATATTAATCATTGCTGCAGCTGAAGGGATTACCAATCCAAAAGAATTGGAAGATTTACAAATAGCAGCATTGTATCATGATACTGGATTTCTTGAAAAACACACCAATCATGAATTTGTAAGTTGCGATTTAGCGAGAAAATACCTCCCTGAATTCGGTTTGTCTAATCAAAGAATTGACAATATTTGCAACCTCATCATGGCAACTAGGTTTCCTCACCATCCTCATAATCTTTTGGAGATGATCATTTGTGATGCCGATCTCGATTATTTGGGTAGAGAAGGATTTGTTGAAACCAGTGAACGACTTCGAAATGAACTTATTTCATATCAAATTATTACCACTGAAACAGACTGGTATCAATTTCAAATTAATTTCTTCAATAAACACAAGTTCTTTACAAAATCAAGCATAGAAAAAAGAGAAGCAGAAAAAATGGCCAGATACAACGAACTCGTGAAAAAACAAATCAATAACCAGTCATAAATATCCAACCCTAAGAAATGAATCAAAATAATTTTTGGCTAAAAACTTTTAATGTAAGAGCAGAGGAAGTTGGTGTAGTAAAAAAACTTTTCTTTCTTCAGTTTTTTCAAGGTGCAGGCATCGCGTTCTTCCTAACCGCATCACTCACTCTTTTACTGGAAAAATTCCATATTGAACAGATCCCTTATGTATTTATTTTTTCAGCAATTCTATTATGGATCTCCGGATTTATCTATTCAAAACTCGAACATAAATTTCCTTTACATAGAGTCGCTTTCATGATCACCATTTTCATGATTGCGAGTATTCTTCTTTTCAGATTGGCATTCTTTTTCAGAGAAGACAATTATTTTATCTTCATCATGCTTCCATGGTTTTATGTGTTGTATCTTTTAAACAACTTGGAATTTTGGGGAGTAGCTTCATTGATTTTTGATGCCCGTCAAAGCAAAAGACTATTTGCTGTTATTAGTGCCGGTGACATTCCTGCAAAATTGATCGGTTATTCTATTGCGGGTTTGACCGTACATTATATTGGCACCATCAATTTACTTTGGGCTGCATTAGTATGTTTAATTGCTTCTATTCCATTTTTAATTACTGTAAAAGAAGCGACTATTCTTGAAGACCATCATAAACAACACAATCATCATGAACACAAAAAGGTAGCTCACAAAAAGAAACCTGAACACAACATAAAAAAGATAGTTGACAACTTTTTTGGTAACGACCTCATCAGAAATGTAGCACTATTGGGAATTTTAATGTCGATGAGTTTTCTGATTATCAACTATTCGTTCTGGACGAAAGTTAAACATGCTTACCATGATGATGTTTCTCTAGCAAATTTTATCGCCTTTTTTAATGCCATCATCTCTATTGTATTTCTGGTTTTCAAATTAATTTTTACCAGCAGGCTTATTAATAAAATCGGCATCATCAAATCATTGCTGATTACTCCAATCGTATTGTTGGTGATGATCGGCCTGGTTATTTATTCTGAAAAGCTAGACAATCAAACATTAATTCTGTATTGTTTTGGGGCCACTTATTCTATAGTCGACATTTTAAAAACCTCTATCAATAATCCCGTTTTCTTAACAGTGATGCAACCTTTACCAAATCATGAAAGATTAAGAGCCCATATGATTCTTAAAGGCATAACTGATCCTTTCGCATTTTTGTTTGCAGGTGTAGCTATAATTTTCATGATAAAATTCCAAGGAAAAGTAGATCTCGCATCCATGTCATATTTGATACTAGCTATTTGTATTTTTTGGTTTGCAGGAGTTTATGCGCTCAACAAACAATATCTTAAAACCATCATCAAATCCATCAGTAATAAGTTTTTTAATCTTGATAATTTATCTATACATGATACAGATAC
Organism: Chitinophagaceae bacterium; assembly: GCA_947452875.1. Taxonomy (GTDB): domain Bacteria; phylum Bacteroidota; class Bacteroidia; order Chitinophagales; family Chitinophagaceae; genus Ferruginibacter. The sequence continues at coordinate 1,849 of CANGEZ010000028.1, read as the reverse complement.
TTTGCAGTGGCTAAAAGAAAAAGCAAAGGATGGTACAGAAACAGAAGTGCTCAATATCATATCTATGCTGAGTCGTCAGCCTCAAGATGTAAATGATGAGCTTGTAATTTCCATCTTCAAACATCCATCAGACAAAGTGAAACTTGCTTTATTGAATTTGATGTTGGAACATGATTATCCACAAGCTGCGCAGTCCTTGATAAAAATATTAAGTCAAGAAATGCACCCTGCTATTTTAGCAAGAGCCATAAAAGTAATTTGTAAAAACAATATCCAAACAGATGAAACATTACCGTTCCTTTCAAGCAATGAAAAGGAAATCAGAAATGCTGCCATTGATGGACTTTTCTTTTATGCAAGCGGAGAGGCTAAACAAAAAGCAACAAACATGCTTCATCAATTGATGAATTCAGCAAGTGATGAAGACAGAGTTGCAGCCGCTCATATTCTCAGCAATCATTATCATGGTAAAGAAACTGACATGATCTTGCAATTAATGAAAGATAAAAATGTTGAAGTAAGAAAACTTGCATTTATCGCTGCAGGTAAATCTGAAAATGACTTATTACTTCAAGAGCTCATTCAAACCGGAATGCAATATGAGTTTGAAATGATTGAACCCTTATTATTAAGTGGCTCAAAATCCCTGCCGCATATTAATAACTATTTACATTCTAACAAGACTATCACCTATTTGCAAAAAGAAAAATTAATTTTACTCATTAGCAGAATCAATAGTATTGATGCTCATGATTTATTAGTAAAATTATTACAAGCGTTTCCTGAAGATTTCAATATTATCATAAAAGCTATCTACAGAACTAGCTTTACACCCAAACAAAAAGAAATCAATCTTTTTACAGACACCATTACACATTTACTTTCCAATTGTGCGAATATTATTTACTTGCAAAATAGCTTGAAACATAATAATCCCAATCCGTCATTAATAGTCGATGCATTGAATCTGGAACTTGAAATACTTAGAGATACACTACTCTCACTTTTTGCCATTGTTTACAATAGAAATAAAATCAACAAAGCAAGAGTTGCCTTCGCAACAGGCGCTAAAGCAAGTATCATCAATGCCATGGAATTAATTGACATCACTGTTAAAAAAGATATCGCCCATAAATTCAACACTTTATTTGAACCCGGAAATACTTTAGAAAGAATTCATGATATAGAAAAACTATATCCAAAACAATCATACAAAAACACCGAAGAAATATTATCTCATGTTATCAAAAATGAAAATGGCATTTATAATAAATGGACTATTTCAACTTCGTTATATTTAGCCAAAAAACAAGGCATTCATTTAGATGATTCACAAATAAAAATATTAACTCATTCGGATAATAAATTAATCAATGAGACTTCTAATTTTTATCTAAACATGGCTCACTAAAATTATTTTCAAATCAACTACATTATTTAAACAACATAAATAAGTTACCATGTCTTCTGCTCTAAATCATAATCTACTTCTTCTTGAAAAAGTATTACTTTTAAAATCACTTAGCATTTTCAAGGAAACTCCAGAAACTATATTATCGGAACTAGCCCCATTGATGAAGGAAGAACAGCTGGAAGCAGATACCATTATTTTTGAAGAAAATGATCCTGGTGATTGTATGTACATTATATTATCAGGAAAAATCTCCATTAAAAAAGGCGGACAGGAACTTGCCGTACTCAAAGAAAATGAAGTTTTTGGAGAATTGTCATTATTAGACAATGAACCCAGAAGTGCATCAGCCATTGCTAAAACCGACTGCATGCTTTACAAAATAGATCACGAACCTTTTTATGAACTACTCGACACCAGACCTGAAATCGCCAGAGG
>CANGEZ010000027.1 GCA_947452875.1 Chitinophagaceae bacterium | reverse complement strand
TTATTATTCAAATGGAAATAAGCAATCGGATCCATTTTGGAAGATAAAATACCTTGAGTATATGGTAATGGTAATGATGAAATTCTTAGGTTCCCATTTAAATCATACAGATTCACATCCACCCCATGTATATCCGAAATCTTTTGCACGGCTTGTTCCAATTTTTTATCATAGTTGTCGGTATTAACAGCAGCAGTATCTGTAAGATTCCAACCTTCATTAATGGTGGAATTAACTTCCTTTTCCATAATTCTAATCACCCTGCTTAATTTTTCTCGGTTGCTAGATTCGTAATGAATAACAAAGAAAAGTATGGTAGCAAACCCGATAACTAAAAACGAAACAACACTAATAAAAATGATCGTTCCATGAATTTGATTTCGGATAGAAAATTGCCAATAACTAATTATTTTTTTTCTATTTAGTTTGGAAACAACAAGTATGTTAATTAACCACAAAAGGCCAGACACCATCAAAAAGCAACAAAACATGTAAGAAAATAAAGTGATGGTCTCGATGGGCCAGTTGTTTTCTTTGGCTATGATCACTACTTTACCTGCCCCAGCATAATATCGCAATTCATTATAATTACCATTTCTCATTTCTCCAAATTCGTTCTGCTGCAAATCAGTTTGCTTTAATACAGAAGGAAATGGATAATCATTGTGACTACTAATTAGCTTCCAATCGTTATATAACGCAAACGCATAAGCGGAGGAATTTTCAATTGAATTCAATTTTCCTTTTGTGAACAATTCAGGATACAGCGCATCCTTTCTTTGTTGCTTAGGAGAAGTGATGATGAACAAAGACCCCAGTGCATTTCCCAATGTATCTTTAATTTCTTTTTTACTAATGTAGCTGAAGAGATCAAAAGACTGGTCAAAATAAAAAAGTCCCGGCACATTTGTTGGTTTGGCCTGTGATAATAAAATCGAATTGAGATCCTTAAATGTTACAGCGTCCTCATTGTAAAGTGGTGTTTCGTCTGCTTTATAGGCATATAAGTGCGTATCATATTTATTGGTGTAGCCACTCGTGTTGCTATTGATCAAACTGTCTTTTAATGCGCTACTCGAAATGGGAGAAGCTAATCTGTAAAAATTAGTCGTCAAAAATTCATCTCTAAAATCCAGCAACATGGAATGAATTAAAGTCTCATTAGCCGGATCTGATTTCAACGCCAGTATTTCGGCATAGTGCCTGCGACTTTCAAATTCTTTTTTTCTGTTTTCCGTCAATATCACCATACTTACAGAAATCGAAAAGAACACCAACCAAAATACAAGTTTTGATGAAACAATTCTTGCCATCAGAAATTCCGAAATGGCTGTATTCAATATTAATAAAAAAATAACCAGCCAAATCAATACAAAAATCTCAAATCCGCCTTTTATATTGCCAACATTAAAACTCAATAAAAGCAATGAAATAACAACGGTGCTGATTAGTAATACAAAAACGTTTTTATAATAACAAGACTTGATGATATTCAATATCGTATGGCAAAAGAAATAATAACTTATAGACAGCAAACACAATTCAACAAAGCCCACCACCGTAAAATAATTCAATGTGAAAAAATTAATCACATCAAAAGAAATCTGCGAATCAACAACAAGAGATCTTACGATATTACTAAAAGCGTAAGTAGCGACAATAATTACAAAAGAAAACAAAATCAAAATGGCAATTCTAGCAACAGGTGATTTGGGTTTTAACTCGTACCCTAATTCAAGTATCCTAGCTCTCACAAAAAAAACAAACCAAATCATCAAGGAAGTATTTATAAATAAATCACCCAGTGATCGAAGGACTAAGCCATTACCATAAACAGAAGGATCAAAAATTTCAAATTGTCTAAAATGAAATGGGAAAGACTGATCGTAACTCCAAACTCTTAATGACACCACAATTGATATCAACAATAACAAACCTGCTATTGTATTTTTTTGTTTGGAATAATAAACTGAAAACAGATGAATAAAATAGAGAATCAAAAAGAATGCAATGATTTGAAGGTACACAGCGAAAGTATTGCTATGTTGGATGACCGTAGATCGCTTCTCATAAACATAAAACAATCCATTCCCATCTATATCTTTTATTAAAGCAGCATTCTTGGATTTATCAGTAAGGTCGTAGTTTATAGAAATGGACTCATCAACAGCAAAATTGTTTTGCAGGTATTCATTCTCTATAAAGTATTCCCATTTTACAGGAATCAATTCTATACATTTCAATTTGCCCAAATCAACCCGATCCCATACATAGTAACCATTATCCAATTTTACAAATCCATTTCTCTCCTTATTATACAACATAAAAGGCAAGGGCAATATTTTTTGAGTATTCCAGCAAATCAGATTTTCATTTGAAGTATCCGAAACTGAATAAAAGAAAACGAAATAATCTTTTTTAGTTATGGACTCCAAAAATTGCTCATCAATATCTTGCTTTGTTATCTTCTGAAGATTCGTGCTGTCTTTTACAAGTTGTTTAAAATCCTGCTCACGATTGTGAATATAAGAATGAATTTTTCGCTGCACTGTAGTAAGTGATGAACTGGCAGACCAATAATTATCAATTACAAAAGAAATGGTTATCAGCCATGCTGCCATAATGAGCAGGTAAATGTATTTGTAAACAAACCGTATGGGCGATAAAGAGTTTTCCAAGTTTACTGATTTATTTTTGTTTTTTGGCCTGGTTCCAAAGCTGATCCATTTCTTCCAACGTCAAATCGTGAAGCATTTTATTCTCTGCAGCAGCCATGACTTCCATCGCATTAAACCTGCTAATAAATTTTTTATTGGTTCTTTCTAAGGCGTTTTCTGCATCCACATGAATAAACCTGCTATAATTCACCAAAGAAAAAAATACATCTCCCATTTCATCTTCAATATGGTCAATATTTTCAGCATTTACAGCCGCTTCAAGTTCATTGATTTCTTCTTTTACTTTTTCCCAAACCTGATGCCGGTTTTCCCACTCAAATCCCACTTGTTTGGATTTTTCTTGAAGTCGCATAGCCTTCACCATTGATGGCAATGATTTGGGTACTCCTGCCAAAATAGATTTTTTCCCTTCTTTAAGTTTTAATTTTTCCCAATTCTGTTTTACATCGTCTTCATTTTCCACTTTCACATCTCCATAAATATGTGGGTGTCTACTGATTAATTTTTCGCAAACCCCATTGATCACATCTTTTAATTCAAATGCCAGCTGTTCATGACCAATTTTTGCATAGAAAATGATATGTAGTAAAATATCACCCAACTCTTCTTTGATATCTTGCCAGTTGCTTTCAGTAATGGCATCTGTCAGCTCATAAGTTTCTTCAATCGTTAGTTGGCGTAATGTATGAATGGTTTGCTTTTTGTCCCATGGGCATTTTTCACGAAGTTCATCCATTATGGTAATCAGTCTTAAAAAAGCAGTTGCATTCTCATTCATTTTTTAACTTTTACTGGAGATTTCTATTTTCAAAAATTAGAAGTGTTTTTAAAGATATTTTATAAAAATAACAAAGTTTATGCTTAAGTTGCAAAGCGTTTTTTAAAATCTTTCAACGGAAGCTTAATAACACAACATGAAAATCAAACACGTTTCACTGCTCATTTTATCAATTTGTTTTGGCACTGAAATATTTGCCCAATTTTTCTACAGAGATTTGATAAGTGTAACACAAGCTAATGAAGAAATGGCCGCTTATAAAAAGGCCGGAATCAAAAATATAAAAATCAAAAGCTTAGAAGCCAACGGTGAAGAAAGTGAAGATTTTTTTTGTGAAAAGAAAATATCAAAAGACTTCAGAAAAACTTCTTTGTATACACGCACTGGAAATCAAGGCAAATCACTAATGGAATCTTTTTTCAACAAAGATGGCTTATTGATTAAAACATATGACAGCTCCGAAATTGTCGTTTCCAGAAATGAATTCTTTTACGATAACAACAATCGACTTTCTAGCACCTTATCCTACTCTAAATCTAATGATGATGATTTTGTAAATGAAATCACCGAGGCTCATGTTTATCATTTCAATGAAGATGGGATTCCGGTAAGTATGTTGAAAATCAAAAACCAAACTGATACGATTGTTGTTTTATTTTATCCAGATGAGAACAACAATGTTGCCATAGAGAAAGAAACTAAAAACGGCAGTAAATATTATTACTATTACGACGAAAATAAAAGATTAACTGATGTTGTTCATACCAATGAATTTAAACAAAAGCTAGTTGCTGACTATGTTTTTGAATACAACGAAGAAGGGAAAATTGCTGAGATGACCACAACTGAAGATGGTAATAATAATTTCAGCGTTTGGAAATATGATTATGAAAATCACTTAAAAGTTAAAGAAAGAATTTTCGACAGAAATGGAATGTTGATGGGAAAAATTATTTACGAATACAAATAACTGAACTCCAATTTATCAGTTTTTCTTTTTCACTTTAGAAGATGTTGATTTCTGTGACTTGGATTTTTTCTTTGGCTTTGATTTCCCTTGCGACTTTGATTTCTTTTTTGGCTTTTCAATCACTTCTACTTTTACTTTAGCCAACCCTTTTCCGATATACCCTAAATCATGAGCCGCCGCCATTGTTAAATCAACAATTCTTTTCATTTTGGGATGAAGTCTGTCGTTTGTTTTTACAACAACTGATTTTCCATTTTTTACATTGGTGACCTTTATCCAAGTTCCCAGGGGGAGTTTATTACAGGCTGCGGTATATTTTTCTTGACTGAATATTTCACCACTTGCTGTTTTTTTGCCAATAAATTTATTGCCATAAAAGCTCGCCACGCCATAATATACATCCCCAATTGTGGCTTTGGTATTTTTTTCAGGCTTTTGATTTACAATGTCAGTGACAGTATCAATAGTTTCTTGTGCATGCAATACATGAAACGACATCATAAAAACTAATGCCATAAAACATGTTGCCTTAAGGAAACGACTATGATATGTATTCATATAATTTATTTGCCAGCAAAGAATCGATCAGCGATATTTTTGTCTTCATCATAGATGTCGTCATAAAATACAAGCTTGCCGTTGGTTGCTTCACAACTAATATAACGAATAAAAAGCGGAATTCTATATTTTACAGGGATTTTATGTCTTAGCTTTTTGGCAATCCAGCTATTTATTGAATCTGCATTATATGATAATGAATCCCCAATAGCAAGATTCGCGCTGTCTGTTTGTGCAATAAAATTAGCCAGCTCTTTCCAACTTTGCACCCTCACACAACCATGACTCAATGCCCTCATGCTGTTGTTGAAAAAATATCTTTGATTGGTATCATGAAGATATACGTCGAATGGATTCAGGAAATTAAATTTCATCACACCAAGAGCATTTTTGTCTCCACTACCCTGTTTGATTTTATAAGGAATACCTTTTGAATATTTAGTCCAATTAATAGTAGTCGGATCTACAACATCTCCGTTCTTATCATAAAGCTTCAAGCCTTTTTTTTCTAGATAAGCCGAATTCTTTTTCAAGCCCGGCAACATTTCTTTTTTAATGATGCTCACGGGTACTGTCCATGTAGGATAAATCACCATGTCGCTTATGGCACTGGTTATCTGTGGCGTTGGTGTACTGGGCTTTCCACAAACGATTTTTGACTTTAGCGTTACGGTATCATCTTCAATTACTTTTAAGTAAAATGAAGGAAGGTTAACCCAAATATATTTTTTAGGCATACTATCCGGAAACTCTTTGCACTTATCAATTGAAACAAACAATCTTTTTAATTTTTCATTATCGGTATTGTTTAGCGTTTTAATTAAGGCCTTAGAAATCTTACCATCAGCGTTTAGTTTTTTATCCTTTTGATATTTTGAAATAGCGAATGCAAGCTGCGTTGAATCAATTTCTTTATCGAAACTTAGATAATTGCTTTCACTCAATCTTAGTTTTAATTGATTAAGATAATCAATTGAATCATTTTCATTTTCAAATTCATACGGATACTTTAATATGGTATAATGAAAAGTGTCCATAGTTTTCAAAAAAGGACGAACTGTTTCTCGAAGTGCTATGTAATCTTTGTTTTGTGGATGAAAATATCTAAATATAGTATCCTGATTTTTTTCTTTTAAAAATCGATTTAAGTTTGAACAGAAAAAATTATTGAATTTTGTAGTGTCATTTTTGTAAGCCAGACTATCATTCACCAATCTCCCCTGTCGAATGTCTGAAATGATATTCATAAAAGCATCTGTAAGCATCAAATCTGCTCTTGCCCACAATACAGCATCTTTCATCGCTGTACTATCATGTTGTAGGACCGATGTAATTTTTTGTAATGCTGAATAATGATAATCTTCTTTATACAAACCGTCTCGAATGGCAGTATCTAAATAAGAAAAAAGCTGATTGATTTGTGGTGTAAATTTTCCTGTATCAGACCATGCCGAAGCATAATCATGTGTGTAATAAAATTCTTCTACGGGATTAAAAAATTTCAAAGTAAGACTGTCATCAATTTTACCATTTGCATCAGTAGCTATAGCCAGTTTCGATTGAATTTGTAATAAAACATAATCATGTAAACTGTATTTATCTGCAACGATTTCTTTATTATGTACTTTGTCATGACCATTATTACAGGATGAAAATAAAACGACTATCAATAAGATTTTAAATGAAATGCGTTTACATTTGTGATACATAGGAGAAGAAAATATTCTTGTTCGGTTTCAATCAATACATACAAGTTAATGAATAGACATTATTTAATCAATTTTTGCCTCTTTATTTTTTTAGCAAAGATGTCCACAGCTGCTTCCAATGATAGTTTACCCAATATATATCATTTAAAAGTTCTCAACCAGCCATCAGAAATGAAAGCTTCGATAACAACTTCTGAGCTCAACAAGATGGTTGATATAAAAAGAATAATTCCGGATATCAAATTGGAACTTACGTACACTACATCGGAGAATTTCATGCATGCTGTTTTGTATGCCCCAACAACAACTACATTTTTAAGATTACCTGCAGCGCTTGCCTTAAAAAAAGTGCAGGATGCGTTGCAAAAAGAAAACCTTTCTTTGAAAATCTGGGATGCTTATCGACCTTACAGTGTTACCCTAAAAATGTGGGACCTTATTCATGATGATCGATATGTAGCCGACCCTGCGAAAGGAAGTGGCCACAACAGAGGAATAGCTGTAGACCTAACCATCGTATCTCTAAAAGACGGAAAAGAACTGGATATGGGAACTGGGTTTGACAACTTCACAGACAGCGCACATCAAGACTATACCAAATTGTCGGAAGATGTTTTAAAGAACAGAAAGTTATTAAGAAATTTAATGGTTGAAAATGGCTTTGCTATCTTCCCTACGGAATGGTGGCATTATTATTATAGTGAAGGACAATTCGATATTCTTGATTTTTCATTTGATGACCTATTGAAAAATGAGCGTAAACAAAAAAGAAATGAGCACTAATTTATGAGGTATTATATCATTGCAGGAGAAGCCAGTGGCGACTTACACGGCAGCAACCTGATAAAGGAATTGCATAAAAAAGACAAGAACGCCACCATACAATGTTGGGGCGGAGATTTGATGCAGGCCTCAGGAGCTTCGTTGGTTAAGCATTACCGCGAATTGGCTTTTATGGGATTTACTGAGGTAATTAAAAACCTCCCCACGATTTTAAAAAACATTTCCTTCTGTAAAAAAGACATCATTGATTTCAAACCTGATGTCATCATATTAATAGACTACCCTGGTTTCAATTTAAGAATCGCCAAATGGGCAAAAACACAAGGGTTCAAAATTGTGTATTACATTTCACCACAGGTTTGGGCTTGGAAAGAAAACAGGGTTCATGACATTAAAAAAAATGTCGACAAAATGCTGGTCATACTTCCTTTTGAAAAAGATTTTTATACAAAATGGAATTATGAAGTTGAATATGTTGGTCATCCACTGGCTGAAGTTGTGAATCATTTCAAAGAGAAAAATAAGAATCAGCCCAATGCTTTCGGTGATAAGAAAATCATTGCATTATTGCCTGGCAGCCGCAAACAAGAAATCACAAAGAAGTTGCCGATTATGCTTTCGGTTGCGAAACATTTTTCTGAATATCAATTTATCGTGGCCAAAGCACCCGGACTTGATAATAGTTTTTATGATGACATGATGCGTGGCTATGATAATGTGTCTACCGTTTCGAACAGAACTTATGAACTCTTACTGCATGCAAGCGCTGCATTGGTAACCAGTGGCACGGCTACACTTGAAACGGCTTTATTTGGTGTGCCTGAAATTATTTGTTACAAGGGAAACAACATTTCATATCAAATTGCCAAAAGATTAATTACGATAAAATTTATTGGATTGGTGAATCTCATCATGAACAAAGAAGTGGTAAAGGAACTGATTCAAAATGATTTGAACTTGACGAATATCAAGAATGAATTGGATTTAATCCTAAATGATGCGAACAAGAAAGAGCAGATAAAAAATGATTATGCTGCCTTACAAACTTTATTAAGCAGCGGCGGAAATGCCTCAGAAAATGCAGCTAACGCAGTTATTAAGCTAATGAGCTAGATTACTTTTTTATAAATAGTCTTACCACAATAACAATCATCGCCACTAAGAAGAGCAATATAGACAAGCGGTTGATACCGTGCATATATTTCATCCATTGTGTATTTTTTGCATTCGGATCTTTCTTTTTTAAATAAAGGTATTCTGCGATTTGATTTAAAATACTCATAAATTATTTTTAAAACGTTCTGGATTTTCTATATCAACATTAATGAAGTGTTTTTGTTTTAATCTTTTCGAAATTTTTATAAAACCAATAGATGTGAATGCACGCAATGACAGCGTTGGTAACGATTACCGGATTCATACCCATCAACACGCCATACACAATCCAAATCACACAAGCTATAAAATTCACAACACGCAAAAACAACATCTTGTGTGACAGAAAAGAAAGCATGGTTACAGCAGTTGCTACCCATCCGATAATATCATTCATTTCCATAAGCTTGTTTATCAGATAAAAGTACGGCTTTGAATTTAAAGTTCTGTGCATTCAGGAGAATAATAATAACAACCTAGATAATGGATACTGGATGCTGGATACTGGATGCTGGATGCTGGATTCTGGATACTGGATGCTGGATACTGGATGCTGGATACTGGATGCTGGATACTAGATGTTGGATACTAGATGCTAGATGACGAATGCTAGTTTGTACGATTATCCAGTATCTAGTTTCTAGTTTCTAGTTTCTAGTATCTAGTATCTAGATTCTCAATACCCTCTTTCAAAAAGCCACCAGAAAGACTTTCTAGGCTTTTCGGGCTTTAATCCAAATTTTGAAATAGCATTGATTTTAAGATGTTCAATAGCTTCTTCAATTGAATCGGTAAATAAGCAAAGTTTCAAATCTTCTTCAGCTATAGTCCCTTTTTGTTTCATCAACTCAATATGTTCGATGAGTGCTGCATGATAGGCAGTATCGAAAATAATGATCGGAAATTGAAACAGCATTTTTGTTTGAATCAAGGTTAATGCTTCGAAATATTCATCCATGGTTCCAAAGCCACCAGGCATCACGACAAAAGCGTATGAATATTTTATCAGCAACGTTTTACGAACAAAGAAATAGCGAATGTTTACTGTTTTATCAAGGTAATCATTATGATGTTGTTCGAAAGGCAGAATAATATTACAACCTACACTTCTGCCTCCCACTTCTTTGGCGCCTTTATTGGCCGCTTCCATGATACCAGGCCCTCCTCCTGTCATTATGGTAAATCCGAGTTTTGCAATTGCACCAGAAAGTTCTTTTGTTTTTTTATAATACTCATGGTCTTCTTTAAATCTTGCGGAACCAAATACTGTAACACAAGGACCGGCGAAATGCAGTGTTCTAAAGCCTCTAATAAATTCAATCAGCACTTTAATGGAGAAGGTTAATTCCTGCCATCTGCTTTGTGGTCCTTGAAGAAATTTGATTTCAGAATGTGACATGATATATTTTTATATTTCAAACTTAGCGATTTCTGTTTAACTTCCATTTAAAATACTCATTCAAGTTGTAGACTCTTTATCAAATTGGCAAGAGTATTATTTCGAATAAATTCAAAAGTTTAAATTCAAAAATCAAAAAAAATCATCAATTTTTACTTTTTACTTTTGCATTTTGACTTAAACATTAACACATGAAGCTGACAACACTACTTTTATCCCTAACGATAAACTTGACAAATGCACAAACCCCAACACCCTCATTTGGAAAAATAGTCCAAATCAATAACTTCAAATCCACTTACATAAAAGAAAGAAACATCAGCATATGGCTGCCTGAAAATTATAAAGATAGTAAGGGAAAGTTTTCTGTTTTATATATGCATGATGGCCAAATGCTATTTGACAGTGCTATCACTTGGAACAAACAGGAATGGCATGTTGATGAAACCATTACAGAATTGATTCTCTCAAAAAAAATCATCAATACAATAGTTGTCGGCATATGGAATGGCGGTTCGGAAAGACATAATGAGTACACGCCTCAAAAACCATTTGAAAGCCTCCCCTTATCTTATAGGGATTCAATTATGAATAATGGAAAGCGAAATAACGGTGCAGGAATTTATTCAGGAACAATTACATCCGATGATTATTTAAAATTTATAGTTCAGGAATTAAAACCTTTTATAGACAAAAATTACAGAACAAAAAAAGATCGTAACAATACCTTTATAGCAGGCTCCAGTATGGGCGGACTAATATCACTATATGCCATTTGCGAGTATCCTAAAATATTTGGCGGTGCTGCATGCTTATCAACCCACTGGCCTGTAATCTTTAGCAATGAAAACAATTTATTCCCTGATGCGATAAATAATTATTTGCTTTCTCATCTCCCCTCTCCAAAGCATCATAAAATTTATTTTGATTTAGGCGACCAAACATTGGATGCGATGTATAAACCATATCAGCAAATGATTGATGAAACCATGAAACAAAAAGGATTCACTACATCAAATTGGAAAACATTGGAATTCAATGGAGATGACCATTCTGAGCGTTCATGGGCAAAAAGACTGCATATACCTTTACAATTTTTACTGACAAAATAAAAAAGGGCTGCTATAATGAACAGCACTTTACTTCCGTGAGTGCGGAAGATTTGAACATTATGTCTTTATAAAAATGAGAAACGGAACGAGAGCGAAGAAAAAAGTCAGAACTCCATGTTTGCTTTCGCTCTCATTCTCGTTCTGACTTTCTGTGCACTTTACTTCCGTGAGTACGGAAGATTTGAACAATGACTTTAATACAATTATTGAATGTGGAATCAACAACCCTTGAGAAGTTATTCAGGCTTAATGTGAATGATTTTTCCATCACGGAGAACAACTATCACGCTGTTTTTTTGCTTTTTAAATTCAAGCATTTTCCTATAAGAACTTTCAAGCCCGATTAATATTTTTTGTCTTCTTTCAAATTTACTTTCTGTTTTCATATTGCTCTTTTAATTTTTTAAATAACTCCTCATTGTTTATTGTCAAAGAGGATTCTCTTTGGGATTTTTCAGCGATTAGTATAGGAAGCCCCTCTGAATTGTCAAACACCATTACCTCGTCTGACAAAGGTAAAAATAAATCAAACAAATTTACAATTCCCCTATAATACCTTCTTTCAATAACCATTTCTTCGACATTGTGCCCTCCTTCCAACACCCTGGTCTTTACCCTTTCATTTGCCAAATCAACATTTCGCAACCAAAAAAACAACAATACAACATTATATCCCATTGATTGAGCAACTTCTACACGTTCTTTGTGACTTTTTGTGGCTAAAGTAGTTTCGAATGCGAAATTTTTTCCTTCATTAATTAATTCGCTAATTCTTTTTAGCATGATTCTTCCTGCTTCAAATGATACAGACTCGGGTTGAAATGGAGATAACCCTCTGGCAATTTCATCGGCATTTACAAATTCACGGCAATCGAGTATATCAGGCAATATTGTGAATGATGCTGTTGTTTTACCTGCCCCGTTACAACCTGCAATTATATAAATAGTCTTTTCTTTCACAAGAACAATTTACAAATAAATAGCCACTTTAATGTAAAAAGCAGCCTAAGTTGAACAAATGCAAAAACAAAAATCATAAAAAAAGCCGCTGGATTTTGTTTCAGCGACCAATTGTTATTTATTAAAATAAAATCGTGCCCTTTACTTCCGTGAGTGCGGAAGATTTGAACATTATGTCTTTATTAAAATGAGAAACGGAACGAGAGCGAAGAAAAAAGTCAGAACTCCATGTTTGCTTTCGCTCTCATTCTCGTTCTGACTTTCTGTGCCCTTATGAAAATTAAAAATTAGAATTAATATTTCACTATTCTTAGCGTCTTTGTTATTTTACCCTGCATAATTTTAACCATATACACACCTGGTTGTAAATCATTTCCGATTTTCTTGATGCCATTTGGAAGCGTACTCATTGTTTTCAATGTTCTACCCTCTGCATCTGTTATTACAATCTTTAATTTTTCATTGCTACCTGAAAGCATTTCTAAATTAAAGTCGGTATGAGACGGATTTGGATAGATGGTAACTTTCAAATCATTGTCCACAACTACTTCTGTTACTGTAGTAGACAATTTGGTACCTGCCGGACAACCAGTATGCGTCAAAGCCTGTGTTCTAGCTGTCCCCTGAGCAGTTGCACCGCAAGCAGTTTGGCCTTTCACCGTAAGATTTCCACCAATGTAACCGGTATTAAATTTGAGTTTGATAGAACTACTATCTACAGCTGCACTTTGAATGGCTGTGAATGCAGGTATCGTCCATCTGTAAACGCTCGCAGCACGTTGACCTGCTACAACTGCAGGCACTACAACTGTATATGTAATTGTATCATTTATACATGCATTGTACAAACCAGTTCTTGATGTAATATTAGTAGGTGTTGGAGGCAAATAAGCAAGTGTTGAACTGAATGAAGTTCCAGCTAATCCACAAGCGCTTACGCCAGCAACTGACAATGTACCTCCCACAAATGTAGCATCGTATCTGATTCTGATTTGAGAACTATCTGCATTGGTTAATAACACTGTTGTACCTACAGGAATTGTCCATCTATATTTAGTTGGCGTAACCTGAGCAGCTGATGCCGCAGGACTTGTAACCGTGTACGTTATGGTATCGTTGATACATGGCGTGAATGTTCCTGTACGAGCTGTGATAGCGGTTGGTGTTGGAACGCCGTATTTCAATGTGGTTGAAAATGCAGTTCCTGCTAAATTACAATT
>CANGEZ010000026.1 GCA_947452875.1 Chitinophagaceae bacterium | reverse complement strand
ATTCAACGCATTACCACCAATGATGCTTCTAAATTGACGAATGGCAAAGCCCAATACAGTTGCATGCCCAATGAAAATGGCGGTATTGTAGATGATTTGCTGGTGTATTGTGTGGAAGAAAATAATGTTTACATGCTGGTGGTAAATGCTGGTAATATTGATAAAGACTGGAATTGGATTGTTCAGCACAACACAAAAAATGTAGAAATGCATAACATCTCTGCAAAAACAGCTTTGCTTGCGGTTCAGGGACCAAGTGCTACTAAGGTGATTCAGTCGCTTACAGACATGGATATCCTGAATTTGAAATATTACACTTTTGTAAAAGGTAAATTTGCCGGTGTCGACAATGTACTCATCAGTGCAACAGGTTATACCGGTGCAGGCGGTGTTGAAATTTATTTTGAAGACAACAACAACGACGCAGATACCATTTGGAACGCGATATTCAATGCCGGTGCACAATATGGCATCAAACCAATTGGCTTAGGTGCAAGAGATACACTTAGATTAGAAATGGGATTCTGCTTGTATGGTAATGATATTGATGACACGACTTCTCCAATGGAAGCAGGTTTGGGATGGATTACGAAGTTTACAAAAGATTTTACCTCAAGAAGCATATTTGAAAATCAAAAAAATAATGGCTGTGCTAAAAAGCTGGTTGGTTTTGAAATGATCGACAAAGGTATTGCTCGTCATGATTATGAAATCGCGGATGCAGCAGGAAATGTAATCGGAAAAGTTAGCTCTGGAACTCAATCTCCAAGCTTAGGAAAAGCCATTGGAATGGGCTATGTTGACATTAACCATGCCGGATTGGGCAATGAAATTTACATTAAAGTTCGTACCAACTTGCTTAAAGCAAAACAGGTAAAAATCCCATTTGAATAACTTATTTAAAATTTGATTCATAATGTCTGATAACAAACCGGCGTTATTTACTTCGCTTTCACCTGCATTGTTAAGTTTATATGATATCACTTCAAGTGTGGTGGTAATTATCGATGTTCTGCGTGCGACTTCTACCATTGCTACAGTTTTGAACAATGGAGCCAAAGAAATCATTCCGGTTGACAGTGTTAATGAATGTATTAGAATCGGCAGACAAATTGAAGCGATTACTGCAGGAGAAAGAGATGGAAAAGTAGCTGAGGGTTTAGAGCATGGCAATTCCCCTTTTGAATATCCAGAATCCTTTATTGGAGGCAAAACGCTAGTTTTAACCACCACCAATGGAACAAAATTATTACACATGGCGCTTAACAACGGTGCCCATGAAATCATCACAGGTTCATTTGCTAATCTCGATGCTGTTTGCAACCATCTCGTTCAAAAAAACAAACCCGTTTTACTGGCTTGTGCAGCTTGGAAAGATCGTGTGAATATAGAAGATACATTGTTTGCTGGTGCGGTCATCAATAAAATAAAAGAGCATTTCTCCATTAATTGCGATGCCTCTCAAATGGCATTAGGACTTTATAAAGAAGCTGAAGAAGATTTATATGAATTCATGAAGAAAAAAGAAGCTTCACATTATAAGCGATTAACTTCTTTCGGATTGGAAAAAGACATCAGACATTGCTTGACTTCCAACACTGCCAATGTATTGCCATTATACACAGAAGGAAAATTAATCAGAGGGTAATAAATAATTGATTTAATTCTCAACATTCTTTTCCATTCAACTCCTTTACTCAGGTATTTTCCTTTACTTTTGCAAATTGCCTTTTTCTGATTGCAGCGGGTAAAATTGTTTTATTTTTTCATTCAATAAAGAGAGAAGTTTTGGCATTACCACATATCATTAAGCATATCTATAATAATGGTACCGACGAGGTGATTAGACGCGGTAAAAAGATTCACGGTTCTGGTTTTGTTGAAATGGTAGAACATGATGAATTGATGGGCACTATCGTATTTAGAGTGAAGGATGACAGTTACAGTACATTTTACAAAGTTTACATTCAGAAATATACCGACGCGAGGTTAATGACTTTGCGTTGCACTTGTCCTTATAACATTGGAGATATTTGTCGACATGAAGCCGCTTCTTTGTTCAGGTTACAAGATATGGTTGATAAAAATATGTTGGGCAGCAGTATGATTCAATACAATCAGTATCATACGGTGGCCAAGATGAAACATCTAGATTTGAAAATGATTAAAATGCTTTGTTCGCAAGGTATTTATGATGATGCTGAACGAATTTCCAGAACCACAAAAGCCAATATTACAAAAGCTGTAGATGAACGTGTAGAAGCAGATTTGAATGTTAACGGTGTTGTATACCCGCTGGTGATTCAAAAAAATGAAGAAAGAAATTTCGATACATCTTGCACTTGCGCTGAATCCGGACATCCATTGTGCGAACATAAGGTATTGTTGTTTACGCAATTGCTAAACGCATTTGGTGCCAATTATTTTGATTCCATAAGAAACTGGGATAAAGAAAAAAACAAGTTATTACAGATTTACGGTTACAGTTTAAATGACGATTTAACCGGAAAATTTGAATTTACCTATAAAGAAGGAAAGCCGTTTTTAAAATTACTTGACCCCAATATCAAAAGAGTGGCACAAGTTTCTTCTCCTGTTACAAAGCCGGCAGAATCTACTTTCATGCTAAAGCCTAAGCCTGTTAATGATGTTGCTGAAGCAGAAAAAGAACATAAAAAATTGGGGCTAGTTTTTAATTTTAATTCGAAACAATTCCCTTCTTTTATTTTAGATGCTGTACAGGGAGAGGCTGATGAAGATGGAAAAAAATTCCTCAGCAAAGTTGAAAATCTTGATCTTACCAAATTCGTTGATACAGAATTATATGATGAAGACGACAAGCTATTATTTCAGCAAATAAGAAAATTACAGCCTACTGAAATCAATAAATACCTCAATAGAAATTCACCATTCAGTGGTATTTGGGATAATATCATTCAGAATGAATCAGAAGAGCTTCCTGAAGACACTCGTAATTTGATTACAGAATACTTGCATCCGAAAATCAAAAGGTTGTTTGAAGATCAGGCACAAAATCATTTTATATTTTCTTTACCTCAAAAGAAAAAGTTCATAACAGCGAACTTAGAAGAAATAGAACTCAGTGATAAATTCATCAGTCCAGTTTTTAAAGTAATCGCTGTTGAAAAACATCTGGAGTTGATTTGCATGGTGAAAATTGAAAACGAGACCATTCCATTCACCAACAATGAATGTGATAGTAAGTTGGTTTTCTTGCATGATAAAATGCTCTATACTTGGGAAAAAACACAAGATATTATTCATGCAGATAAATTTTTGCAACAAGGAAATATAAAACTCAGCAAAACCGATTGGTTAAAAACCATGCAGGAAGTCATCTTGCCCTTAACTCGCGAGCATCAAGTTGAATTTGATAAGAGTCTGATGAAAGAAGTAAAAGGCGGAACTCCTGAAATCAAATTGCAATTGCTTGAAAAAGGCGACTACCTTGTATTTCAGCCTATTTTCGGTTACAATGGATTTGATACAAAACCTTCTGATAGAACGACCATTACTTTACCAGATGAAGATAAAATCCTGGTGATTCACAGAAATAAAGAAGCAGAAGAAGGCTTTATCCAAAAGTTAGAGAGTCTGCATTCCATGTTTGTGAGACAATCAGACAATCAGAGTTTGATTTTAAAAGGCGCTGAGGTATTGAAAAACAATTGGTTCTTTTTGTTTGTAGATGCCATGAGAGAAATGAAGATTTCTGTATTTGGTTTTGAGGCATTAAGAAATTTCAGATTCAATACAGCACGTCCCAATACACACATACATGTAAGCAGCGGCCTTGATTGGTTTGATGCTAAAATTGAAATTGAATTTGGCGAACAGCGTGTAGGCATTGCCGATATTAAGAAAGCATTGGCCAACAAACAGTCGTTTGTGCAATTGGGCGATGGTACTTTAGGTATACTCCCTGATGAATGGCTAAAAAGATATTCACTGTTGTTTAAAGTAGGTGAAGGTAAAAGTGATAAGCTTCGATTGTCGAGATATCATTTAAGTGTGATTGATGAATTGTATGAAAATCGTAATGAAACTGAAATTAGTTTTGCCTTAGATGAGAAATTTGAAAAACTCAGGGCTTTTAAAAATATTCCAGAAATACAAGTGCCTGATACTTTACAGGCTGTGCTTCGTCCTTATCAAATTGCCGGTTATCAATGGCTCAGCTACTTGAATGATGTGGGCTGGGGTGGTATACTTGCCGATGATATGGGTTTGGGTAAAACGGTACAGGCGTTAACCATGCTTGAGTATTACAAAAGAACGAACGGCTCTTTGAAAGCCATCGTCATCTGCCCAACAACTTTGATTTACAACTGGCAAAATGAAGTAAAAAAATTCACACCAGAACTAACTTATCATATTCATCATGGCAATACCAGAACAAGAAGTCATGAAGAATTAACGAAGAGCAATATCATCATTACTACTTATGGAACGCTAAGAAGCGACATCAGTATTTTCTTGCAGGTATTGTTTGATTATGTGGTTTTGGATGAAAGTCAGGCGATAAAAAACCCTTCTTCAAAAGTTACAAAAGCGGCTTCGTTGTTAACTGCAAAAAATCGTGTATGCATGAGCGGTACTCCTTTGCAGAATAACACGTTTGATATTTTTGCTCAAATGAATTTTTTGAATCCGGGCTTACTAGGAAGCATGGAATTTTTCAGAAATGAATTTGCCACACCTATTGATAAATTCGGTGAAGCAGAACAAAAAGAGCACTTAAGAAAACTGTTGTATCCATTTATACTTCGCAGAACCAAAGAGCAAGTAGCTAAAGATCTTCCGGAAAAAACAGAAACGATTTTGTTCTGCGAAATGGATAAAGAACAACGCGAAATTTATGACGCATATAGAAATACTTATCGTGATAAAATTCTCGGCGCTATCGATCAGCAAGGTATTGATAAATCACAATTGACCATTTTGCAAGGCTTGATGAAACTTCGTCAGATTTGTGACAGTCCGGCTATTTTAAATGAAGAAGAAAAATTCCCTAATCATTCTATCAAGCTAGATGAATTGGCAAGAGAAATTGCTGAAAATATCGGTCAACACAAAGCATTGATATTCTCTCAGTTTTTAGGCATGCTGGCGTTAATTAAAGAAAAACTTAAAGAACAAAACATACCTTTTGAGTATTTTGATGGCAGTACTTCACCAACAGACAGAGAAAAGGCCATTCAGAATTTCCAAAACAATGATGATTGCAGGGTGTTTTTGATTTCATTAAAAGCGGGTGGTGTCGGTTTGAACTTGACCGCTGCAGATTATGTATATATCGTAGATCCTTGGTGGAATCCGGCTGTGGAACAACAAGCCATTGACAGAACGCATAGAATTGGCCAAACCAAGAACATTTTTGCCTACAGAATGATTTGTTTGGATACCATTGAAGATAAAATTTTGCAATTACAGGAAAAAAAGAAAATTCTTGCCAAGGAATTAATCTCGGATGAAACCAGCTTTGTAAAAGCCCTTACCAAAGCGGATGTTGAATATCTGTTCAGCTAAATAATCATTTAAATTGCCTGGACATAAAAAAACTGCCTCAATTTGAGGCAGTTTCTATCTTGTGGTTTGGGGAATCACATCTTACGATGCAATAAAGTTTTTTAATCTTTCAAATTCTCTGTTGTTATTCGTAAAAAATAAGCTGTTAAACACAGTGCTAACTGCTTTTGCGAATGTTGAGAATGTTACGTTAGGGGTTTGGTTCTTTTTCATAAAAATTGGATTTTGATTTATTTGTTTTTCTGATACAAAGATATTTTGGGTTTTATTCTTAATCTAGAGTGCTTTTTCTGAATTTTCAAATCAGTAATTTCACTATCTGTCACGTTATTTTAACAACGTAGTTTTCCAGTTTCGTTTATAACGGTTTGCTTTTTTATAGTATTTAATCGGATACAAATCAGGACTTTGTCTTAGCTTATTAATAAAATTAATAATGGCATAAGCTAAAGGGTTGGTATATTGTCTGCTTTGTGTCTTCATGTTTTCTGTTTTTTTATTCGAATTTTCCATATAATGAACGATTAGTTTATCGTAATATTGTCCATAGTTTGTGAATAATATCATAATGCGCTCATAATCATTGTATAAAAAAAATATGTGTTTTTATTTTTTAGCTATTAGAAATAAAATTCAACCAAAAAATATGATCAAAAACCTATTGTTGATAGTTATGCTGACTATTTCTATTGTGTTACATGCACAGGAAACACCAGTTTATTTTAAAGGAGCAGATATTTACCCGATTACAGGAGCATCCATAAAAAATGGAGTTTTTGCCATTCAAAACGGAAAAATTCTCCTTGTAGGGAAGGAAGGCACGGTAATCCCTGAGAAAGCTCAAGTAGTAGATGTAACCGGAAAAATCATCATGCCAGGTTTGATTGACACCCATTCTCATTTAGGCGGACCAGATGGCGGTGACAATTCAAGTCCATTAAACCCTGAAACCAGAGCCATGGATGCGGTTAATCCAAACAGTGATGGTTTCAAAAAAGCTTTGGCAGGTGGAATTACCACTTTGAATGTGATGCCAGGTTCTGGACATTTGATGGGAGGACAAACCGTTTACTTGAAAATGAGAGAAGGTAAAAAGATTGAAGACTTGATGATTGTAAATGAAAAAGGCGTTACCGGCGGTATGAAAATGGCAAACGGAACCAACCCCATGAGAAGTAATGGAGGATTTCCGGGAACCAGAGCGAAAAGCGCTTCAATGGTAAGAGAGTTGTTTTTAAAAGCCCAAGAATACAAAGCAAAAATTGACAAGGCTGGCAAAGACAGTTCCAAACTTCCTGAAAGAGATTTGAGAATGGAACCATTAGTAGAAATATTGAATGGCAAAAGAGTAGTTCATTTTCACACACATAAATCCAATGATATATTAACGGCGATTCGTTTGTCGAAAGAGTTTGGTTTTAGAGTAGTGCTACATCATTTATCTGAAGGCTGGATGGTTGCTGACGAAATCGCCAAAGCCGGTGTTCCTTGTTCTATCATTAACATAGAAGTTCCAGGCGGAAAAATGGAAGCCACAAATTTGACTTTACAAACTGGCGCCGCATTGGAAAAAGCTGGTGTAATGGTAGTATTTCATACCGATGATGGTGTAACCGATTCAAGATTATTTTTAAGAACCGCAGCCCTTTCAATCAGAGAAGGTATGAGCAGGGAAAAAGCATTTGAAGGACTAACCATCAATGGTGCCAAAATTCTTGACTTATCAAAAAGTATCGGTTCATTGGAAAAAGGAAAAGACGCAGATTTCATCATTTTGAACGGCGATCCTTTCAGTGTTTATACTCATGTAGAACAAACTTGGGTTGAGGGTAAGAAAAGATATGACTTTAATAACCCTGCCGATAAAGCATTTTTCACCGGCGGCTATGGTGTGTATTCATCAGAGAGAGGAGAATATCATCATCATGACGGGGAAGAGGAAGATGGGGTTGGGAATTAATTTTTGGGGGCTCTTGAATTTTTAAAGAGTAGGATTTTGTTTGTGGTTTGGTGTTTGTGGTTTGGTGTTATTGGGAATTTGTAAAAATATTATCATGTTATCATTTATTGCAAAGGGCACAAATTATTTGTTTGGGAAAGTGTTGCACAAGAAAGGTGTTTTCATTACAGCGTCTCTTGATTTTTTGAAGAGAGACAGAACTATAGACAAAAACTATTTCGATTACATTCGATTGTCGGCTATTGAACTGGTTAGTCACGAAATTTCAAGAAAAAAATTAAAAGGTAATGTGGCGGAATTGGGTGTTTACAAAGGCAAATTCGCGAGGTATATCAACACCTATTTTCCGGAAAGAAAATTATACTTGTTTGATACGTTCAATGGCTTTGATGACAGAGATATCAAGAAAGAAAAAGACGAAAAATTTTCTACCGGCAATCAGGATTTTTCTGATACTTCTTTG
This sequence comes from Chitinophagaceae bacterium, assembly GCA_947452875.1. Taxonomy (GTDB): domain Bacteria; phylum Bacteroidota; class Bacteroidia; order Chitinophagales; family Chitinophagaceae; genus Ferruginibacter. The sequence continues at coordinate 5,675 of CANGEZ010000026.1, read as the reverse complement.
CAATCGGTATTAAGCAGAATGCCACATCCTGATAAATGTTTTCCTGTTGTTGGATTTTTTCCTGAGTCGGCGAAAGAAGTGAATGATGAGTTTGTATTTGTAAGTTTGGATGCTGATTTGTACGATCCGATATATGCTGGCTTGAGTTTTTTCTATCCCAAACTGGTTAGTGGCGGATATATTTTCATTCACGATTTTAATAATGATTTGTACAAAGGTGCCCGAAAAGCGGTAGAGCAATTTTGTACAGAACAAAAAATAAATTTCTTTCCGCTGCCTGATTCTGGTGGCTCTGCTGTTATTTGTAAATAATAAATATTGCTGTTTATGAAAAAGATATTTTTGGTTTCGTTGCTAATGCTTCCTGTAATGCTTTGGGCACAAATTGCCATAAAAGCAGATGTGATTTATCCTGTTTCGGCTATGCCTATACGTGATGGCGTAGTGTTGATTAAAGACGGTAAAATACAATCTGTTGGTACTGCAGCTTCCATTTCTATTCCTGCTGATTATAAAATTTATAATGCCAAATCAGTAACACCTGGTTTGGTGGATGCGCGAACAGTCATAGGCATGTCGGGTGTTTTGAATATTGCTGCAGATCAGGATCAACTTGAAAAATCTAGTCCGATACAACCTGAGCTTCGAGCCATTGATGCATACAACCCTGAAGAAAAGTTAGTAAAAACCGCAAGAGAATTGGGCATAACGACCATGCATACAGGCCATGGCATTGGTGCATTGGTAAGCGGACAAACCATAATTGTAAAAACAAAAAAAGGAAATGTAGATCAGGTTACACTAAATCCTTTTTGTATGCTTGCCATGACGATTGGGCCTGATGTAAGTGGAAATTTTTCTTCTCCCGGGACTAAAGCAAAGCAAATGTCGATGATCAGAACAGAGTTATTGAAAGCAAAGGAATATCTTAAAAAAATGTCTGATAAAGATTCTGCAAAAAGACCCACCTATGATTTAAAAATGGATGCCTTATCAAAAATGCTCAAGGGAGAAATCAAAGCTTTGATAACAGCCAATCGTTCTGTAGACATCATGAATGCCATTAGACTATCTAAAGAATTTAATTTTAAATTGGTGATTGATGGGGCAGCAGAAGCCTATTTGTTAACCAATGAAATCAAAGAAGCAAAAGCAGAAATCATTTTACATCCAACCATGGCACGTAATGAAGATGAAATGGTAAACATGAATCGAGAATCTGCAATTTTACTCACCAAAGCTGGAATACCGGTTTCGATTGAGAGTGGATATGAATCTTATGTTCCTAAAACAAGAATAGTGTTGTATGAAGCTGCTGTGGCTGTGTCTTATGGCTTTTCATTTGAAGAAGCCTTGAAATCAATCACATTGAATCCCGCTAAATTATTGGGAATTGATAAACAAGTTGGAAGTATTGAAGTTGGAAAAGATGCAGATTTGGTGTTGTTTAACGGAGATCCATTTGAGTACACCACTAAAGTGTGTACAGTTTTTATTGATGGAAATGAGGTATCTAATTCCTGTAATTAATTACAATGAATACTACCGGATATAATTAAATACCATTAGCAGAATAATTATAAAAATCCCTATTAAAGATCCTGCAAATAAATACTCAGCAATAGTCTCCAGTTTTTCTTCAGCTTGTTCAGTATTTGCTCTAATTGAAAAAAAAGAAAACAAAGACGAACCGATGAGCAATAATGCGATTACAGAAGTTGATTCGTCTATCATACTGCTTTCGGCATAATTACCTATATGAAAAGAAGTGATTACAAAAAGGCAAAATCCAAGCAGATTTGCTGAAGTATTTAAAATATTCGCAGATGTTTTTTTAGTCATTATTTACTTCTTTATTGTTATTATTTTGTCTTCTATCTGCAACGAATAGCGAAGAAATGTAGGCTGTAAAAGTACCAAACAATCCAACTCCTGCAGTCATCAATACAGCTGCCAAAATTCTGCCTTCAGAAGTTACCGGATATCTGTCGCCATAGCCAACAGTTGTTATTGTAACATAAGCCCACCAAAGCGCATCGCCAGCAGTTTTGATATTGCTATGAGGATCATGTTCTACTTGTAAAATGGCAATCGAAGAAAAAATAAGAAGTAAAATAGCAATCACCAATACAGAAGTAAGTGTGCCTTGAATTTTATTAGCAAAAATATGACCTACTAAATGCTTGGTTGTTTTAAACGCTCTTATTACTCTTATCAATCTTATCAAACGAAAAATCCTACCTACTCTTAAATAGCCAACTAATGGTATGCTCGATAATAAATCTATCCATCCCCAATGCATAAATTTTGCCTTGTTTTTTGCGTGGTATAAGTTGTAACAAAATTCAAAAAAGAAAAAAGCGCAGATAGCATGATCAATGTAGATGAGCAGCTCTTCTGTTTCATATTGTAATTTAAAAACCGTGTCGATAACCAAGGCTCCTAACACATAAATGGTAAGGATAAATACCATTATGTTTAGAATAGTCAGTTTATTTTCGGAGTTGGTTTCTGTTGGCATTGTTGTATTAATTTGAAATATTTTTCAAACATAATTAAATAATAGTGAAAAAAGGAGATTTTAGACACCGGTCTGGAGACTGGCGCTATTCTGGGACTTTTAACCATAAAGCAGCAGACTAAGTCTTTGAGCTCTTTTAGACACCTGTCAGGAGACCGGCGCCATTCAGGTAGACCTGTTCTATTCGTCCAAGTGGGTATGAAGATTGTCGTCAATTAATCTTCTGCATTTTCTTTCAATAATTTCCAGCTTGATTCGCTTAGTGATGGTTGGGGATTTTTCAATTTGTTCTTGCTGTATTCTAAAATATATTCGGCTCTTTTTTTTGAATCAGGATGGGTGCTGAGCCAGCCTTCATAAGTTGATTCTGCTTCTTTATTTTCAGCGAGTTTGTATAAAAATTCGGCAAGTGGTTCGGGGTTGATTTTGGCATTGATCATATACTCTACTGCACTGATGTCTGCCTCCTTTTCTAACTTTCTATCAAAAGCAGAGGAAGAAAGTATTTTAGAAACTTGTTTTATTGCTTCACCACCACCATTTCCAGATGTCATTGAAATCAAAACAGACAAGCCAACTTCTTTAATTAATTTTTTCATCACATGGTCAAGCTCAATATGTGAAATTTCGTGAGCCATCACACCCGCCAATTCATCAGGATTATCAGCTGCTTTTATCAATCCGCTGTAAACAACCAAATGTCCACCTGGCATAGCGAATGCATTGATGTCGTTTTTGATGATGAGGTGAACCTTGATGGTTTCACGATTGATATTGTTTTTGGAACAAATTCTATCAACGATGCTATCAAGGGCTTTCACCGCTTTTTCATCTTTGTTTTCTTTCTCAGTTTTTTTATACAAATCCCAAACTGCTTTGCCGATTTTTATTTCAGTATCATCAGTCAACTTTTCAATTTTAAATGCAGACATCCAATTGATATTGCTTAGCAAAAACCATAGCCCGAAAAACAAGGCCACCAATACAAAAAATTGAAAGATAATTTTTTTCATATCAGGCTTTACAGATTAAGTTGGTGAGATTTCCGTAAAAAAACCATTTAACATGAACACCTTTTCTGGTTTGAATAGCCGAGTAAATGGTGGCAATAAATTCACTAATATTAAAAATCAAAATAGTGATGACATAGCCAATGTATTTACTGCTCAGTGTTTCCGGACCAAACATGATGGAGATGGTCCACCAGAATCCGAAGCTGTTCATGAAAAGCAGAGAGAACTGTGATAACAATGCTTGTGTGCAATGCCATCTTACAAAATAAGTTCCTTTGCGATTGCCTACAAAGAAGATAACAGAAGCAATGAGATTGATAATCGGCAAAGGCATTCCTGCAATTAATGCAATTAGTGACATCAGATAACTGTTGGAAGCTTTTTCCGCTTCATGTTCGCTTGGTTGGTAATCAAATTTATTTTCCATAATTAAACGCCTTTGTAAATGTTCCATGCCCAATTCATCAATACCAATAGAATTGCAGGAATAGCTACTATTTTTCTAGAAAGAAATTGTTCAGATTTTTTATAAAAAGATAATAGCGATTGTGATTTGTTGAGCCAATCATAAATAACCCATATTGGAGCTGCAATCATAATCACTAATAAAATATAACCAAAAGGATTCAGATAAAATCCTTCTGAAAAATTACCATTTAGAATAGACAACAAAGATCTGGTAGAGCCACAGGAAGGACAGGGTATGTTGGTGAAATGCTTCAATAAACAAATGCTTGTTTCTTTGGAATGATGAACTGGTGGATATAACAAATTCATTGTCAGCCAAACATAACCTGCTGCACAGGCTATCAATATTATCAGATATAGTCTGTTCCTGTTGAAGGTCATTAATAAAGGAATTGCTGTAGTTTCTGCATGTTTTTTTCACGAGTTGCACCTTGAATCATAAACCAATCAACGATAGTCCAGATACCCAAACCGCCACAGGTTAATAATTTACCAACACCGATTCCAGTATCGCCAATCATGAAACGATCGATTCCTAAAGAACCTGCTAAAATTGAAACAATTAAACTTGTAGTTGGATCTTTAAATTGAATGGTAGAAATAGCCACCCATTTAGAATCATCCATAGCTATCAGTCTTTCTCTGATTGCATGCACATGGTGACTTTCGAAGAATTTTGCATTGGTCATGATAAACATGTCAACTTTTTGAGCATCCATTTTTTAAATATTTTTTGATACATCCTACTCATAAGGCTTTTCGGTTACGCCTATTTTTTAAAGTGGTTAATTGTTCCACTGATTTTAGATTATCAAACATAGTAAAATATTTGTGAAATGATGATTTATAATGGTGAGGGTTTTGTTTTTGGTATCGAATTTTTAAGACAAAGTCTTTAAGCTCTTTTAGACACCGGTCTGGAGACCGGCGCCATTCCTCTAGTGATTCATGAATTTTTTGTTTGAATTATTAAGAGAATGTCTTTGGTCTTCTTGTAGACTCTGGTTTGGAGACCGGCGCCATTCGTCGATTGTCTGGTGTCAACATCCATTATACAGGCCCCATGCCGTGTCTAAAAATAATTTCAAGACTGATGTAGAAACAAATCATTGAAACGAAAAGTCCAATGATAAGTCCGATGAGAATGCGAAAGAATTTATTGATTTCAAAAGTTCTCCAAACAATAATTACAGATAGTAATGGAGCAACGAATACCATAATCCACATGATTTCTCCAATGATATCTATGATGGATTCTCTCATTTTTGTAAAAGAAAATATAGTAAAAAAATCATAGCGCTAAAAACAATCACAAAAAATAAATCGTTTTTTAATTCTATGAATTTTTTCTTTTTAATAGTAAACTGAAAAAGTAAATAACCAAACAACAATACAGGAATGAAAAACACCCGAAGAAATAAATAGAGCATGTTTATTGATTTAATGACATTTCTATCATTCAAAGCTTAATATTGTTGAAAAAATTATTCCAAAACAAGCGTAGTTTTTTGTTCGATATTGGTTCTTCTGTCGAAAATAAAATCAAAGTAATTTGCGTTTCCTGCTTTACCGCTAATGTTCATATTTGTTCTTCCAGATTCCAGTCCATTTTTGTCAAATGATTTGACCTTAATATTTCCTGAAAAATCTTTTTCAAATATCAAATACAGACT
>CANGEZ010000025.1 GCA_947452875.1 Chitinophagaceae bacterium | reverse complement strand
ATTACCTTTAACAAAACATTAGTCAGTACTTTTATTGAATTAAAAAACGATTATTATAATTTAGAATTAACTAAAACTAATTACCATGGAAGCAGCAAAATCAAAAATTTTATTGTGCGAAGATGATACGAATCTTGGCATGGTGTTGAAAAACTATCTTGAACTGAATGATTACGATGTTACTTTGGAGAGAGACGGACGTTTAGGACTCGCCGCTTTTCAGAGGGAAAAGTATGATATCTGTCTGCTGGATGTAATGATGCCGAATATGGATGGATTTACAGCTGCGGAAGAAATCAGAGACATCAATCCTGATGTTCCTTTATTTTTTCTAAGTGCAAAAACAATGAAAGAAGATATCATCCAAGGCTATAAATTAGGTGCCGATGATTATATCACCAAACCTTTCGATAGTGAAGTACTATTACACAAAATAAAAGCCATAATCAAAAGAAACGAAGAAATTCACAGAGAAGAAGTGAATGCCGAATACGATTTAGGTAAATATCATTTCAACCCACGCCTTCGTGAATTAACTGTTGACGGAAAAACACAAACCCTTTCCCCTAAAGAAAATGAACTATTGAAAATGCTAGCAGATTATAAAAATGATTTGTTGCCAAGAGAAGCTGCTCTAAAAAAAATATGGGGCAGTGATACTTATTTCAATGGTCGTAGCATGGATGTTTATATTGCTAAATTGCGTAAGTATTTAAAAGAAGACGAAAAGTTGGAAATCGTGAATATCCACGGAAATGGATTCAGACTAGTAGAAACAGAATAACAGATTTTAACCCCCAAATAAATCCCGTTGAGTGCCGCCATTGTGCGGCACTCTTCCTATATGCCTATAGGCTTTTTCAGTAGCCTCTCTGCCGCGAGGTGTTCTCATGATAAATCCTTCCTGAATTAAAAAGGGTTCGTAAACTTCTTCCAGTGTTCCCGGTTCTTCGCCAACAGCAGTTGCTATAGTTGTAATCCCAACAGGGCCACCTTTAAATTTATCAATAATAGTAGTGAGATAACGATTATCCATTTCATCTAACCCATGCTGATCTACGTTTAAGGCTTTCAGTGAGTGTTGGGTAATTTCCATATCAATCACGCCATTGCCAATCACTTGTGCGAAATCTCTTACCCTTCTCAATAAGCCATTGGCAATACGTGGAGTCCCTCGGCTTCTACGTGCAATCTCTGCCGCAGCATCAGATTTTATTTTTGTATTGAGAATGCCAGCACTTCTAATCAAAATATTCTTAAGAGTTGTAGCATCATAATATTCCAATCTGGATTTGATACCAAAACGGGAAAGCAATGGAGCTGTAAGCAAACCGCTTCTAGTTGTAGCGCCAATTAATGTAAATGGATTTAAACTCAATTGTACACTTCTGGCATTGGGCCCACTGTCTATCATAATGTCTATTCTGAAATCTTCCATGGCAGCATAAAGATATTCTTCCACGACTGTGCTCAATCGATGAATTTCATCAATAAACAATACATCGTTTGGTTCGAGATTGGTAAGTAAACCTGCCAAATCACCTGGCTTTTCAATTACCGGACCGGAAGTTTCTTTGATACTCACACCCATTTCATTGGCAACAATTCTGGATAAAGTTGTTTTACCTAATCCGGGCGGACCATGAAATAAAATATGATCCAAGGCTTCTCCTCTGAGTTTGGAAGCTTTGATGAAAATTGAAATATTGTCGATGATTTGTCCTTGTCCACTAAATTCACTGATATAACCCGGCCTGATATTATTTTCAAATTCTTTATCGGGCGACTGTAAAAATTCTCTTCCTGTATTTTGACTGGGATTGGACATAATGGTATTGTAAAACTAATCAATTATGAGAAGAAAAAAAGCGAAGATTAAAGTTTATACATTGCTCAAAGGAACACTATGAATGGCTGCGGAAATTTCTTTAATGAGAGAGGCGTCTTTTTCAATAGCATTTCCAACAACAATTACATCTGCGCCTGCTTTACAATTCAGATAAGCTTTTTCAGGATTTGTTATACCTCCTCCCACAATCAAAGGAACTGAGATACATGAAGATACTTTTTGAATCATGTTTTCTGAAATGGCGCGTTTGGCTCCACTGCCTGCATCCATATAAATAAGTTTCATGCCCAACATTTCTCCTGCCATTGCTGTACACATGGCGATTTCAGGTTTGTCGGATGGCAATGGACTCGCGTTACTAATATAGGAAACCGTTGTTGGAGCGCCGCCATCAATTACCATATAGCCGGTAGACATTATTTCTAGTCCGCTCTTTTTTACAGCCGGAGCCGAAACTACATGTTGACCAATCAGCAATTCCGGATTACGGCCGCTGATTAGTGAAAGATAAAGAAGCGCATCGGCTTGATTGGTTATTTGAGAAGGACTTCCCGGAAATAAAATAACAGGAATGTCAATTTCAGATTTAATTTTTTTTACGCAAGATTCGAGACAATCAGAAACAACCAAACTTCCTCCAACAAAGAAATAATCTACTTTAGATTCATGAGCCAGTTGTATCAACTCATCGAGATTGTCGTCGTTGACTTTATCGGGGTCGATAAGCACGGCAAAAGATTTTTGTTGCTTTTGCTTACGATCCAATATTGACTGATAAACCATGTTCTTCATGAAAACTCGAATGATTAGTGCAAAAATGTGCTTTTTTTTGGTCTTAAAGAAATATTAAGAGTATGTAAATGATTAAAAACGGAAGAAATGAGGGGTTGGGGGTAATTTTGGTTTGTTTAACCACGAATAGTTGATTAATAGTAAGCCACGAATTCACGAATTATTTTTTGATATTTAATATAATGAAGGAGATAGTAAACAAAGATGAATGTTACCTAATTATTGGTAAATGCATGGAAGTTCACAATAATTTAGGTGCTGGATTATTAGAAATAGTTTACAAAGATGCTTTAGAATACGAATTTGCTAATGCCGGAATTGATTACGAAAGAGAGAAAATGTATGAAGTCAATTACAAAGGAATTATTCTCCCTCATAAATTTTATGCTGATTTTGTGGTTTATAATAATGTTATTTTAGAAGTAAAGGGAACCAATGGAATTTCTAGTGAATCCGTAGCTCAGGCTATAAACTATCTTAAAGTATCTAAAAACAGACTTGCTTTAATTGTAAATTTTGGCGAAATAAGTCTAAAGTATAAGAGAGTCGTAATTTAAAATAATAAATTCGTGAATTCGTGGCTATAAATTCCACCTCCGAAGGAGATGGAAAACAATTCACAAATATTAATTCGTGATAACAAAATAAATTCGTGAATTCGTGGCAACAACTTTCAACTCCGAAGGAGGTGAAATAAATAGATGATAATAATTTGTAACAACTTATAAAAATCATTCGTGGTTAATATATCAACAGAAATAAAATTCAAAACAGCTCGCTCTGGTGGCAAAGGCGGGCAAAACGTCAACAAGGTAGAAACCATGGTGGAAGGATTCTGGCATATTGAATCTTCCACATTATTTACAGAAGAAGAAAAACAAAGAATATCTCTGAAGCTGAAAAACAAAATCAACAAAGATGGTTTTCTAATTGTAAAAAGTCAATCTGAAAGAACACAGTTAGCCAATAAAGAAGAAGTAATTAATAAAATAAACTTATTGGTAGAAAAAGCTATAATCGTTCCTAAAAAAAGAAAAGCCACCAAACCAACAAAAGCTTCTAAAGAAAAAAGAATAGAATCTAAAAAAACAATTGCTGTAAAAAAAGAAAACAGAAAGAAAATTAAAGGGACTGATTATTAAGTTGAAAAAAAATATCATCATATTATTTCTATTGGGATTTATTTCTTCAGCTGCATTAATTATAGAAAAGCAACCCACTCCAATACCGTTTGTCATTCCTAAAGGCTGGCCCAAACCAACGACTGATATTTTTTTAAATAACAAACTCACAGAAGAAGGATTTCAATTAGGAAAAAAATTATTTTATGATGGGAATCTCAGTAAAGACGGCAATGTAAGTTGCGCCAGTTGTCATCAACAATTTTCGGCATTCTCTAATTACGATCACGATTTTAGTCACGGCATTAATAATGGCTTTACCAAAAGAAATGCGCCTTCACTTGTCAATATCGCATGGATGAATAAACTTCATTGGGATGGTGCCATCAATCATATTGAAGTACAACCATTGGCTCCTATAACTGCTCCCAATGAAATGGGCGAAACGCTTGAAAGTGTTTTATTGAAATTACAAAAAGACACGTCTTATCATCGCATGTTCAAAGTTGCATTTGGAGATGCCACTATTACTAGCCAGCGAATGCTGAAGGCGCTAGCTCAATTTACAGGAAGCTTGGTTTCTTCAAATAGCAAATATGATAAAGTTATACGCGGTGAAGCCAAGTTTACAGATTATGAATTGCGAGGTTACGAAATTTTCAAATCGAATTGTGCATCATGTCATAAAGAGCCTTTGTTTACAGACAACACTTTCCGAAACAACGGACAACAACTCAACAAACTTAAAGATATAGGACTACAAAAAATCACACTTAGAAAAGAAGATTCATTAAAATTTAAAGTGCCCACATTAAGAAATGTTCAGCTCACTTTTCCGTATATGCACGATGGGCATATTTATTCTTTGTTTAAAGTAATTGATCATTACACAACAGGAATAGATACTTCTCAAAGCAATCTGGATAAATCATTAAAAAGAAAAATCAATATTTCAGCAAAAGAAAAATACAACTTGGTCTATTTTCTATATACATTAACGGACAGCAGTTTTATCAAAAATCCAAGATTTGCACCGGAAAAGAAAATCAATTGAAATAATCTGATGTAATGTAAGAAGAGAATAAACGAATGAAAAAATAAAACTAAATTACAGCCAAACCCTACACATTGAGCGGAATAAAAAAATTAGCCGGACAAACCTTATGGTACGGAATACCAACAATAGCTTATCGATTTTTGGGCTATTTGATGAATATGACTTTACCGTTTTTCATTGACATGCCCGAAGAAACAGCTGATTTGGTGCAGGTTTATGCGATGATTCCATTTCTAAATGCCATTTATGCCTACGGATTGGAAACCGCTTATTTCAAATTTTCACAAACTCACGACAGAGATAAATTATACAGTACACTTTCGATTTCGCTTTTTTCTTCCACGATTTTTTTCAGTGCTATCATGTGGATGTTACGAGGAAAAATAACAGTATTGGCAAGTCTTGAACACCATCCAGAATATGTTTTATGGATGATTGGCATTTTAGCCATAGACAATTTAAACACACTACCTTTTGCAAAACTTCGTCAGGAAAACAGACCAAGAATGTATGCATTTGCAAGAGTTGTGGCCATCTTCACCAATATTGCTGTAGTTATTTTTTTCATTGGCATTGTACCTAATATTTTGAAAAAGAATCCGGACAGTTTCATTGCTAATTTTTATTGGCCTGCTTTGGGTATCGGATATTATTTGGTAGGAAATATTATTGAAAATATTGTCACGCTAATTATTCTCAATAAAGAGCTGAGACAAATTAAACTCAAATTCAGTTTTAAACTTTGGAAGGAAGTCATTCGATACAGTGCGCCATTGATAATTGTCGGTCTAGGAGGAATGATCAATGATGTATTAAGCCGATTGATTTATAGACATGTCGTTGGTTTACCTGAACAATTGGCCAATCGTGAAGCTGGTGTTTTTGCCAATATTTTCAGGCTCGCATTACTTACAACGATAATGATTCAGGCATTTCGAATGGCAGCAGAGCCTTTCTTTTTCAATCAAAGCAAACTTGATAACGCTCAGAAAACTTATGCGAGAGTAATGAAGTTTTTTGTGATTACTTGCTGTTTTATGTTCTTGTTTATTGGATTATTTCTAGATGTATTTCAATGGGTATTCCTAACTTTCTCCAGCAAAAACTGGGTGGAAGGATTTCGTGCCATTCCAATTCTTGCACTGGGAAATATTTTCCTTGGGGTTTATTACAATTTGAGTATTTGGTATAAGCTGACCAACAAGAATACTATTGGAGCGTTGATAACAATTGCCGGTGCTATCATTACTATCGTGCTTAATATATTGCTGATTCCTAAATTCCATTACTACGGAGCTGCAATCGCCACTTTCTCTTGCTACTTTTTTATGATGATTAGCAGTTATAAGCTGGGGCAAAAATATTATCCGGTTCCTTATGCTGTAAAAAAACTAACTGCATACATTGTTCTGGTTGTGCTGATTTACCTCACCCATTGGGGATTGAATGCCATTGTAAAAGACCAACTTTGGTTTTCAATTGGAACTGCATTCATGTTTTTGTATTTCTTCATTCGTTTTGTTGGAAAAATTGAGGCAAAAGAATTGTCGAAGATGCCGATTGTGGGGAGGTTATATAAGGTGGATAGAGCTAGATAAGATGGATAATAGATGCTGTATTGTCTCCATTCTCAGCAATGTCTCCTGAAAGGGACGTTGCGTGGTTTGAATAAATAATAAGAAAGTGAAAATAAGGAATAAGAAAGTGGAAGCCCCCTCCAGTCCCCCGAAGGGGGAAGGTTTCAATTCCGGAATTTTAGAAAATCATGTCATTTTGTGTCTTCGTGGCATAAAAACCCGCGCCTTTGCTCCCTTGCGAGCCTTGCGTGAAACCAATTCGTGAATTCGTAGTTAAACTTCTCAGTAATGTCTCCTGTAAGGGACGTTGCTGAAATAATTCGTGACAAAAAACCTCACCCCCAACCCCTCTCCTGAAGGCAGAGGGGAGCAATAAAAATTATCTGCTGAAAATTATAAAAATTAAACTTGAATCTATGTACTTAGAAAAAATTGGGAATTGCGGCCTTGCTCCCTTGCGAGCCTTGCGTGAAAACAATTCGCGAATTCGTGGTTATTACTACAAAATACCTCCAACTTGGAGGATTGAGATGTTTTCATTCCCCCTATTGGGGGGATTAGGGGGGCTATAAAAAAAGGGCTCAGATAGAAATCCGGCCCCGCTTTAAAATCCAATATCCTATGAAAAACCGAGGTAAAAGTAAAAGGTAATCACATCAATTACTATTAAATTTTAGCGCGATTTATATATGTGCAGTTAATAGTCATATTCGTGATTAATATGAGCATTTCTGAATTTATAAATCAAGACTGGCTTACATATTTCTCCTGTATTGTCCGCCAACACTATATAAGGAGTTGGTAATTTGCCCCAAACTGCAGTACTTAACTGTTTCCATGAGCTCTTCAAAAAGATTGCCGTTATTGATGGCAACTTGTTTTAGCCTTTCGAGCATCTCAACAGATTTATTGTTATTTCGATTTTGAAAAGCAGCTAATGCATTAATCTGCGCTTCTTTTTCTTCAGTAGTTGAGCGAATCACTTCAGTTGGCAATATAGTTGGTGAACCTTTTTTACTTAGGAAAGTATTCACGCCCACGATTGGATATTCTCCAGTATGCTTCAACGTTTCATAATACAAACTTTCCTCCTGAATTTTGTTACGCTGGTACATTCTTTCCATGGCTCCTAATACACCTCCCCTTTCGGTAATGCGATTAAATTCAGTCATAACAGCAGCTTCAACTAAATCCGTTAATTCCTCAATCAAAAATGCGCCTTGATTTGGATTTTCATTTTTAGCTGTGCCTAACTCTCTGTTGATAATTAATTGAATCGCCATGGCTCTTCTTACACTTTCTTCTGTTGGTGTTGTTATCGCTTCATCGTAGGCGTTAGTATGTAAAGAATTACAATTGTCGTAGATCGCATACAATGCCTGTAATGTAGTTCTGATATCATTAAAATCAATTTCTTGTGCATGCAAACTTCTACCGCTGGTTTGAATATGATATTTCAATTTCTGACTTCTGCTGTTGGCTTTGTATTTGTTCTTCATGGATTTGGCCCAGATTCTTCTGGCTACACGACCAATCACACTATATTCAGGATCCATGCCATTACTAAAAAAGAAAGATAAATTAGGTGCAAAATCATCTATGTTCATACCACGACTTAAATAGTATTCAACATAAGTAAACCCATTCGCCAAAGTAAACGCCAACTGTGTTATTGGATTAGCGCCTGCTTCCGCAATGTGATAACCACTGATGCTTACACTGTAAAAATTCTCTACATTTTGTTTGATAAAATATTGCTGCACATCACCCATCAACTTCAAGGCAAATTCAGTAGAAAAAATACAAGTATTTTGCGCCTGATCTTCTTTTAAAATATCGGCTTGCACCGTCCCTCGCACCGTTGACAAAGCAATGGCTTTTATTTTTTCATACACCTCTTCAGGTAAAACATCTTTTCCACTCAAACCCAGTAGTCTCAATCCCAAGCCGTCATTTCCCTGAGGCAATGCGCCTTCTAGTTTTCCATTTACAGGATGTACTGAAATTCCATCGGTGCCAATATATTGAGGAAGTTGACTGATGTCAAACTTTTTTTCAATGATTTTATTGACTTCCTCTTTAAGATTATTTTCCAGTATGTATTTTTCGCATTGCTGATCAATAGCTGCGTTCATGAAAAATGCCAGAATAATTGGAGCCGGACCATTAATGGTCATACTCACCGAAGTTTTCGGATCACACAAATCAAAACCACTGTATAATTTTTTGGCATCATCAACAGTAGCAATGCTTACACCACTATTTCCAATTTTGCCATAAATATCAGGTCTGATAGCAGGATCTTCTCCATATAAAGTAACACTGTCAAATGCAGTACTCAAGCGCTTTGCAGGCTGTCCTACACTCACATAATGGAAACGACGATTGGTTCTTTCCGGACCACCTTCTCCGGCAAACATTCTTGTAGGATCTTCTCCTTCTCTCTTTAATGGAAACACTCCGGCTGTGTATGGAAATTCGCCTGGAACATTTTCCTGCAATTGCCATTTTAAAATATCACCCCAATCTTTATAACGAGGCAGATAAACTTTAGCCAAGTTGGTTCCTGATAAACTTTTATAAGTAAGCGGCTGCTTAATCACTTTGTCTCTTACTTGAAACTCATAAAATTCTTTGCTATAACGGTCTTGTATAGACGACCAATTGGCAACCAACTTTCTGCTCACCTCGTCTAATTTCGCTTCTGTGTTTTTCAAAGCTTCTTCGATAGCAGATTTTATTTCTGAAGATGCGTTTTGTAATGTATTTAAAACGCCATTCAGCTGATACCATCTACTGGCGAATTCACTTTGCTCATTTACCCAAGAATCATAAGCTTTAATGGTTTCAGCAATTTCAGAAAGATACCTTACTCTTGAAGGAGGTATGATTGTAGATTGACTGCTAGTTTCTTTTTTATGTGAATGATGAACACTTGTTTCACTGAATGAAATGCCAGTTTTGGCAGTAACTTTTTCCATTAATCTCTCAAACAATTCATTTACACCGGAATCATTAAATTGAGCGGCAATCGTTCCTACTATAGGCAATTCATCATCTTTGGCATCCCATAAACCATGATTGCGTTTGTATTGTTTGCGAACATCATGCAAGGCATCCAAAGCTCCTGCCTTATCGAATTTATTTACACAAACCACATCCGCATAATCAAGCATATTGATTTTTTCCAATTGTGAAGGCGCACCATATTCAGGCGTCATCACATACATGCTGATGTTGCAATAATCTAAAATAGACGCATCACTTTGTCCAACACCAGCACTTTCCAGAATCACAAAATCATACCCAGCTTCTTTACAGATATCAATCGCATCTTGCACATATTTACTCAATGCCTTATCACTTTCACGAGTAGCCAAACTGCGCATGTAAGCTCTTGGAGAAGAAATTGAATTCATTCTGATTCTATCTCCCAATAATGCACCACCAGTTTTTTTCTTGGAAGGATCAACAGAAATAACGGCTATTGTTTTGTCGGTATAGGTGTGTAAAAATCTTCTTACGATTTCATCTGTTACTGAAGATTTACCTGCACCACCAGTTCCGGTAATACCTAACACAGGGGCTTTGCTATTTTCTAATGCAATTTTTTCGGCACTAGTCAGAGACTGTCGCCAGTCATCAAGCACACCATTTTCAGCATTGGTAATTTTTCTAGCGATTTTTCTAACATCGATCACTTCACCTAAAGTCATTGGTGTTTGGTAATTACCATCGCCATTCAATTCAAAATCACATTGGCGAATCACATCTTCAATCATACCTTCCAATCCCATTTTACGGCCATCATCAGGCGAATAAATTCTGGTAATGCCATAATTGTGTAATTCTTCAATTTCATCAGGCAGAATGGTACCACCGCCGCCGCCAAAAATTTTGATATGACCGCAGCCGTTTTCTTCGAGCAAATCCTTCATGTATTTGAAAAATTCAACGTGTCCGCCTTGATAACTGGTAATGGCAATTCCTTGAACATCTTCTTCGATAGCACACTCAACTATTTCTGCCACACTTCTGTTATGTCCTAAATGGATAATTTCAGCGCCTTTACTTTGTAAAATACGACGCATGATATTTATGGCAGCATCATGTCCATCGAACAAAGAAGCAGCCGTTACAATTCTCACTTTCTGTTGGGTAGAAAAACTCATAGTAAAAGCAAATTTTTTAATCAACGAACAACAAGAGCCAATATGGCTGGCCTTAGATATTATTAAAATATCAATGCATTTAACCTTGCTATTTTGTTGACAGGGCAAAATTACAGATAAAAATGTGCGAAAAATCTAATTAGAGGGAATTGTGGTGATGAGGGGGAGATGTTGAAATTGGAAATTTGTGATTGTAAATGGAGCTAATCTTTTTGATATTGCAATATTGCAATATTGTAATATTACGACAACCAAACTCGTAAAGCCAAAAATAAAGCTTGATATTAATCAAGCCTCTCATTATATTTCTTCAAACGAAAAGGGAAACATTTCAACTCCGCTATTTCATGTGTGTATTTTTATTTTACATTATTGCCACATGTTATAGCCTTAATTATAATAATCGGTTGGTATGAGGTTTTCTTTTATGGCTATTTCATGTGCGTATTTTTATTTTACATTATTGCCACATGTTATAGCCTTAATTATAATAATCGGTTGGTATGAGGTTTTCTCTTATGGCTATTTCATGTGCGTATTTTTATTTTACATTATTGCCACATGTTATAGCCTTAATTATAATAATCGGTTGGTATGAGGTTTTCTTTTATGGCTATTTCATCAGATAAGTCAAGCTTGCAAACTCTTCTATGCTAAGCTGTTCAGCGCGTTTATTAAAAATATCATCTGCCAACACTTCGGTTGTAAACTGACTTTTCAAAGCATTTCTCAAAGTCTTTCTGCGCTGGTTAAACGCTGTTTTTACCAAAACCCAGTAAGCACGTTCTGATTTTACATTCAAAGGTTCTTGTCTGCGGGTCAAGCGAATCACACCACTCAACACTTTTGGCGGCGGATTGAAACTTTCGGAAGGAACATCAAACAAATATTCCACATCATAATAAGCCTGAATCAAGGCACTTAGCACGCCGTACACTTTTGACCCGGATGGCGATGCTGCCCTTTCCGCTACTTCTTTCTGAAACATGCCGATTACAACAGGCACATG
Organism: Chitinophagaceae bacterium; assembly: GCA_947452875.1. Taxonomy (GTDB): domain Bacteria; phylum Bacteroidota; class Bacteroidia; order Chitinophagales; family Chitinophagaceae; genus Ferruginibacter. The sequence goes on along the minus strand of CANGEZ010000025.1, from coordinate 2,100 downwards.
TTCTTTCCATTCGAGGATCTTAAAAAGTATCTGTGTAGAAATATTATAGGGGAAATTACCAATCACCGTAAAACTTTCCTGAAATGGCATTTCAATATCCAGAAAACTGGCTTCAATGATTTTATCTTTTAAGACTTCATATTTTTTATGGAGATAATCTACTTTTTCTCTGTCGAGTTCCACTGCTTTAAAATCAACATCGGGCAATTTGATCAGCTCTTTCGTTAACGCACCCGCACCAGGCCCGACTTCCAGCAAACGACTGAAGCTATTGACTTTCAAAGCCTCAACTATTTTCTGAATGATCAATTCATCTTTCAAAAAATGCTGACCGAGTGATTTTTTAAGTGTGTACATGAGGGCAAAGGTAGGGGAATGCAATAGAAGGTTTAAGAGGTTTGATTAGTTCAATGAGTTCAAAAGGTTTCTTTCTAAAAAAATGTATTCTTGTTACATCTGAAATCTTTCAAACAAAAACATCTTCCCCCTTTGGGGGATTGAGGGGGCGAAGTTCTCAGCAATGTCTAGTATCCAGAATCTAGTCTCCAGTATCTAGTAATGTCGTATTTTCGCACCTCAAATCAAGTTGACAATGAGCGTACATCCAGAGCATAAGCCGATTATAGGATTCAGTTGTGGCGATTTAAATGGCATCGGCATTGAATTAATCATAAAAGTATTGAGCGATAGCAGAATTTTGGATATCTGCACACCGGTGGTTTTTGCCAACAACAAAGCCATTAATTTTTACAGAAAAACTTTACCCGAAGCGAATATCAATTTCGCCATCATTAAAGATTCTACTAAAATCAATCCTAAACAAGTTAATCTTTACAACTGCTGGGAAGAAGAAGTGGAAATTACTCCAGGCACGATGAATGAAATTGGGGGGAAATATGCCGTCATCAGTCTGAAAACCGCTACAGAAGCCCTGAAAGCCGGAAAAATTGACGGTTTGGTTACCGCTCCTATTCATAAAAAAAATATCCAGACTTCAGATTTTAATTATACAGGACATACTCCTTTTCTTAAAAAATCTTTTGGTGTAAATGATGTATTGATGCTGATGGTGGCCGAGAATATGAAGATTGGGTTGTTGACAGAACATTTACCGGTGAAAGAAGTGGCTCAGGCTCTTAGCAAAGAAAGCATCTTAAGCAAATTGAACCTGATGAATCAATCTTTGAAAAGAGATTTTTGCATCAACAAGCCACGCATCGCCGTTTTGGGATTAAATCCTCATGCAGGCGATGAAGGATTAATCGGCAAAGAAGAAATTGAAATCATTAAACCTGCCATAAAAGACGCCAAACAAAAAGATATTTTCTGTTTTGGTCCTTACAGTGCTGATGCATTTTTTGCCAGAGGTCAGTATGAAAAATTTGATGCGGTATTAGCTTTGTACCACGACCAAGGATTGATTCCATTCAAATCATTATCACTTGGTGAAGGGGTAAATTTTACAGCAGGATTGAATGCGGTAAGAACATCTCCAGATCATGGAACTGCCTTTGATATAGCAGGAAAAGGGATCGCAGATGAAACTTCTACCAGACAAGCATTGTACACTTGTATAGATATCATTAACAACCGAAAAGAATTTGACCAACAAAGAGTCAACCCTTTGAGAAAAATGAGTGCCTCTATGTTAGCAAGAGCTGTTGATGAAAAAATATCTGAAGACTAATTAAAGATTTATTTAAACACATCATCGGCAATGCCTTTGTTGATGATGTATTTCGACAATAAAATTTCCGCTTCTCCTTTTTTGGGTTTCTCTGTTTTAGTAGCCACTTTATTTGAAGTGCCATCATCAAAATCAAAAGTTATTCCCTTTGGTAGTTTGTAATCTTTGGTATTGAAAGAAAATAAAATCTTATCCGGCAATCCATATTCCGCATATTGACTGTATTTCATTTTCAATTCGTAAGTTCCGTTTTCTTTTGTGGTGGTTTTACTTTTCAGAATTAAAAAACTGATGGGATCAATATAAAGTGTAGTCAGCACTATGTCGCTGTTGTCATCATCAGGTAATAATTTGGCAATTCTTACATTAATATTGTCAACCTTATCTGTACCGGCATCAATGATGGTAAAATT
>CANGEZ010000024.1 GCA_947452875.1 Chitinophagaceae bacterium | reverse complement strand
TAAAGGCTGAATCTTTAATAAACAATTACTTCATCCCCGATTCTGATTTCAAGTGTTTTTTTAACATCTGCTTCCACCCTTCCGATAATTTGCGCATCAATTTCAAATGATGTTGCCGTATCAATTATTCCCTGTGCATGTTTTTCATCACAATAAATTTCCATGCGGCATCCCATGTTAAACACTTCATACATTTCACGCAAGCTAGCGCCGCTATTGGCTTGTATCAATTGGAATACAGGAGGAGGAGCAAATAGATTGTCTTTAATCACTTTAAAATCACCTGGCATGTATTTCATACATTTTGTTTGACCGCCGCCACTGCAATGAATGATTCCGTTTATGTTGTCGAAATGTGATTCAAATAATTTCATGAAAACAGGTGCAAAAGTTCTAGTTGGACTCAACAACAATTTTCCAATTTCTATTTCATGAATGAATTTATCATTTAGGAATTTGACAATATCAGTCATTTTGTTTTTTCCTATATATACGACTTCTTCGTTGGTTCCTGGATCGTAGCTTTCTTTAAAATTATTGGCGTAATACTTAGATAAAGCATCATGACGAGCTGAAGTCAGTCCATTACTACCAATGCCACTATTGTATTCAGATTCATAAATGGCTTTACCAAAACTTGCCAAACCAACGATTACATTACCCGGAGCGATTTTATCGTTGGTAATAATTTTGTTTTTAGGCCATCTGGTTGTCATGGTACCATTTACGGCAACGGTTCTTACTACATCGCCCACATCAGCAGTTTCCCCACCGAGATAATGAATATTGACTCCGTAACCTGATAACAAATCAAAGAAATCTTGAGTGCCATTAATGATTTTATCCAACACTTCACCAGGAATCAAATGTTTGTTTCTGTCGATGGTGGAATTGAAAACAATATTATCGTAAATGCCAACACAAAGCAAATCATCTAAATTCATCACAATGGCATCCTGCGCAATACCAGCCCACACAGAAGCATTTCCAGTTTCTTTCCAATATAGATAAGCCAGAATACTTTTCGTGCCTGCTCCGTCGGCATGCATTACATTTACAAATTCGGAATCAGCCCCAAGAAAATCGGGGTATAATTTACAAAATGCATGAGGAAACAATCCTTTGCTTAATTTTTCTGTAGCAGCTAATACTTCTTCTTTGTGAGCAGAAACGCCTCTTTGGTTATAAAGACTCATTATTTATAATATTGCTGCAAAACTAATTTTCAAATCTGACAAAACCATTTATTAATTATCATTTAGTTTTGCACCTTTGTTTATAATGAATGTATACAACAACATAAATGAGCTTCCTGCATTTAAAAAAGCGGTGATTACCATTGGAACCTTTGATGGTTTGCATGATGGTCACCGTAAAATAATCGGTCAGCTTAAAGAAGTAGCTCGAAATATCAATGGGACAACAATTGTCATTACATTCTTCCCACACCCCAGACACGTATTAAGCAGTACTGAAAATAAGGTATTCATGCTCAATACACTTGATGAGAAAATAGCTTTATTGCAGGCGGAAGGCATTGAAAACCTTGTTGTCGTTCCATTTACTAGCGAATTTTCAACAATGGAAGCAGATGCTTATATCAGTGATTTTCTGGTAAATAGTTTTCATCCACATACCATTATCATCGGTTATGATCATCGTTTTGGGAAAAACCGTGCAGGTAATTTTCAATTGCTTAAAGAAGGTGAAAAAAAATATGGTTATGAAGTTGTAGAAATCACAGCACAACAATTAAATGACATTGCCATCAGCAGTACAAAAATCAGACAAAAACTTTCTGAAGGTGATGTAAAAGCAGCTAATTCATTGCTTGGCTACGCCTATTTCTTTTCAGGAAAAGTTGTAAAAGGAGATCAATTAGGTAGAACTATTGGATTTCCAACAGCCAACCTAGAAATAGCAGAACAGGAAAAATTGATTCCAGGTAATGCTGTGTATGCCGTTGATGTGATGGTTAAAGATGTTAAGCACAAAGGCATGATGAATATTGGCTTCAGACCAACTGTAGGCGGCATTGTTAGAAAAATAGAAGTAAATATTTTTGATTTCAATGAAGATATTTACGACCAAAATATGACCGTCTTTTTAAAATCAAAACTGCGAGATGAGAAGAAATTTAATAGTTTGGAAGCTTTAAAAACTCAACTGGCAAATGATGCTTTAGCGGCAAAGGGGATCTAGATTCTAGATACTAGATACTAGATACTTGATACTGGATGTTGGATACTTGATACATGATATTTCAAAACAAGATGCTTTACAGCAAACACTACTTAGAATGTAAGGCAATCCAGTATCTAGTATCCAGAATCTAACCTATCCAGCTTATCCCACCACCATCTTCGCCACCATTTCTTTCATCAAAGAAGCATCTTCTGTTCCAGAGTCGCCAACGCCCAAACTTTTCATATTGTAATGATGAAGCAATAGGATCAATTTTTCAATGCCGCTGTAACCATAGTTATTCATCATGGTAGTAGCTTGTGCCACTGCGAAACTGTTATTGTAAAAAAGCGGTTTTAATGCAAATTCTGATTTATTACTTAAACCATAAACGGAATAGACTTTACTGATGAAAGTATATAAAGCAGGCAATGCCATTTGAATAGGTACAGACTTAGGATTCCTTTCAAAGTAATTGATGATTTTAATAGCCGCTGATAAATTTTTTGTTGCAATTGCAGCCTGAAGTTCAAAAATATTGTACTCTTTACTGATGCCGATGTATTTTTCAATAGCATCTTCATCAATTGTTTTTTTGTCGCCAAGATTTATTTTAAGCTTTTCGATTTCAGTTACAATTCTACCTAAATCATTTCCTATATGCTCTTGCAACAAACTCACCGATTTAGAAGAAATTTTCATTCCTATGTCATTAACATAATCCGAAATCCAATCGTGAATTTTGTAGTCTTGTACTTTTGCTGAAATAAAAATTTCGCCATTTTTATCAAGTAATTTGAATAGCTTGGTACGCTTGTCAATTGTTTTTCCTTTGTATGCAATGATTAAGATCGTACTGGCTAATGGTGATTCAAGATAACCTTCTAGCTTCTCAATTGAATTCATCGAATGGGCTTCCTTGATGATGACCAATTGTTTATCAGCAAACATAGGATGTCTTCTAGATGCATTTACAACAGACACCCAATCCGTATCTTTTCCGTAAAAAATAGTCTTATTGAAATCAGCTTCTTCAGCTTTGATAATATTATTTTCAGCAAAATAGACTAGCTGATCTATAAAATAGCTTTCCTCTCCATGAAGTAAATAAACAGGTTTAAATTTCCCTTTTTTCCAATCTCCGATGATTTTTTCCACACTCATTGATAACAATTAGCTTATAATGCACTAAATTAATATTTATATTACAATAAAAAGGTAGAATTGTTTAAATATGGCACAATTTTGGAGGCGTATTCATTGTCAAAATTGCTATATCCTTTTAAAAGCCTTTTTTAAATTATTAGTAAAAAAGTAATCAAACAAAACATGTCTACTGCCATTCCACAAAAAGAAAGTTCATTAACTGAAAACGTTACAGAAATTCCAGAAAAAAAATCCAAAGTAAAAGACATCCTTGTAGGGATTTTAATCCTTTCCCTTTTGGGCACTTGGGGATATATCATTTGGGATAAAAATAATACCCGTGAACTGGTTTCACAAAAAGACAACCTCATCAGCACTACTTCAACTCAAAAAGACCAGCTTCAAAAAGAATTGGAAGACGCTACATTGAGATATGAAAATATCAAAAGCGATAATGCTAAAAAGGACAGTACCATCTCCATTAGAGACAGAGAAATTGAAGATAAAAAATCACGTATTCATACTTTGCTTTCTAAAATGAATGCTACTCAAAATGATCTTAAGGAAGCCAAAGCATTAATTCTTTCATTAAACTCAGATATTGAAGGATACAAAGCACAAATTGCTGTATTAGAATCTCAAAAGGTTGAACTTACCAAAGCCAACGAAACGGTTACCAAAGAAAGAGACAGAATTCAAAAAGATTACGACTCTTCTATAGAGCAAATTAAAAACAGAGACAACACCATTGATATCGCTTCTACATTACATGCTTCTAATTTTAATATTGCTGGCATGAGTCAAAAAAACAGTGGCAAAATCGTAGAAACAACTAAAGCAAAAAAAGTAGACCTTCTTCGTGTCAGTTTTGATTTAGATGAAAATATGATTACCACTTCCGGAGCTAAAATACTTTACATTATCATCACAGATCCTACTGGTAAAGTAATTACTACTAATCAAATAGGTACAAGCAAATTCCAGACAAGAGAAGGAGACGCTAAAGATTTTACTCAAAAAATGGAAGTGAACTATATTCAAAATAAACGCCAGACTGTTAGTTTCGACTGGAAGTCTATGGAGACTTTCAAGATCGGAAACTATAAAATTGAAGTTTACAACAATGGCTTTAAAGTTGGTGAAGGAACTAGAACTTTGAAGAAAGGTGGGATTTTCTAGTATCTAGAAACTAGATACTAGACACTAGAAAACAGCTCTCACTGAAGCACTTCCAATATTAATGGTTCTTGATGCTGCGGGTTTTCTTCCTTCGTATTGAAATGAAATTTCTATATTACCAGCAAGTCTTTTGGTATAATCAATATTCCACAAATAATTTTTTCCGGGTTTCAAACCTTCCAACATCAAGAATCCTACTGTGCTGGAAGCAGCCCCATTATAGGCATTAAATGAAATTTGGTTGGCTGTAAATTTTGCTGTTAAACTGCTATTTGAAAAAGCCGTGTATTTCATTTCTGCAATTAATGAATGTGCAGTGGATGTTTCCATAGAGTCTATCTGATTTTTTTTATGGACATATGAATAATTTATCGCCACTCTGAAAATTGATTTATACAACCATACTACTCCCGGATCAATTTGTTGTTGTTTGATTTTATAATTTTTATTTTCAAATTTCACAGCAGAAGAAGTCAGTTCATTCTTGATATCTTTTAGAGTTACATTAGCAATCCACTTTTTATTAAGATTGAATCTTATTTTAAAACTATTGTTTTTAATGTAGCGTGATTCAAATCCATAAGTTAATAATGACTTCCCTGAAACGATACTCTGTGTAAGATCAAAACCCCATTTCGATCCGGTTCTATTATAAAAATAAGCGTTGGAAAAAATGGAATTGCTACTTATCAAACCAGAATCAGCAAGCTGTTTTTCAAATGGATTGAAAAGAAAATCTCCTGTCGCCAGATTTTTTTTACTGATTTGTGCAGATGAACTATACGAAGATTTATACAAGATTTTTTTTACACCCTTGCCTGAATTCTTAAGTACATTTCTTGGAATGATATCCAGGAAATAATTAAACTGCAAGACATTTGTTTTAACGTACTCATTAGTTGGCGTGAAAATTCTGATGTATTTTTTTTGATCCTGAAAAATGGCGATTTCAAATTCATTCAATTCTTCAATACCATTGCCATTATAATCTATCCAAGTATAATTGCCTTGCCCAACAGGAACCGCTAAATAAGAAAAAGCTCTTTTTTGTTCTTGTCCACCTCCTATTTCGTACAAAACATTTCCATTGAACAACCCTTTACATTCATTGAAGTAATATTCAGTTCTGCTTAATAAAGTTTTATCTCGTTTTTGATTGCTAATGGAATCATTGATGATTTGTAATGTTCTATAACCCGCAGTGATTTTAAGCTGACGAGATTCGTTTTTCATTATTGCAGCTGTAAGATTGTAATTGTCACTTTTGTCTGCATTCACCAATTCTTTTTTAATAGGCAACTTATCTGTTCTAGTATAATAATTAAAAGTCCAGTTATTTAGTTTTGTAGGATCTGATTTCACAAATACATCATAGCGAGAAAATCCAAAACTCCCCAACATTAAACTATCAGTCATTCTATTTTTAAGTTTTAAATATTCACCAGTAAAACTTCCTCCAGCTTCTAATTTATGCAACTGTTTAAACCCTTTTTTTATTTCAATGGACGGCCTGAAAAAACTACCATTGGTGATTGCTGTTTGGTAACGCAACAAACTGATATTTGTTTTAGTTGTCCATTGTTTGAAAACCGCATTTTGCTGTAGTGAATTTTTCAATCCTTTATATCCATCTGACCTTTGGTATTGCATCCAATCAAATGAAATAGCATTTGATTTATTTCCTTTGATATTTATGCCAGAATTGAAAATCTTTTCTGTAGTAGTTGAGGCGTCAAATGGAAGTCCCCAATCCCTCAAAAACTCAGCATCTCTTAATCTTTCCAATGGTTTAAAAACAGTTTGAACCACTTCTCCGCCAACATTGGCTTTCAAAATATGAGCGTTTTTATTCAGCTTGAATGTTTTGGATTCAAAACTGAGATTGAATTTCCCTGCCAAACCAGTATTGTTTTCTTTGTTAAGGTTTGAATATAGATTGACATCATAATTGCTCATGGCCAATTCGCTGTAAAGTTGAAATCGATTGTTAATGCGATAATTCAATCCGGTAGTAAATATCTGTTGCTTTTTGGGAGTCACTAAAAAAACTACAGGCTCGTACTCTCCTTGTTTATTTCCATTGATATCGGGTGCAGTCCAAATGAAAACCTTTCCATTATTTCCATTAAGCAATTGTTTGTAATTGCCTTTCCCTGGCCCCAGATAGGTGAATGATAGCGAGTATAAATTCGTCGTGTTGCCATTAGTAAAAACATACACTGAATCATGGATGGATATATTATAAACTGTATCAATTTTTTTGTAGAGAATTTTGCCAACAGCAAAACTGTCACGAACTGCATTTGAGGAAAATGCGTTTTGAATACTGTCGCCAATGGAAGCCAAAAATAATTGTTGTTTATTGTCCAAAGGTTGATCAATGAAAGAGTATTTGCCGTCTTTATTGGAATAGGCGGCTATGTTTAACGAAAGCTTTTTATTGACATTTAATTGATTTGTTACAAATAATTGCGTGTTCAAATAATTCCTATCCGCGTATTCAAATTCGATTTGAATTCTTTTTTCTTTGGTGATAAGTTGTTTTGGGGTAAAGCTTAATTCTGCGGTATTGTAATTGATGGTATAATCTTGGTCTTCGCCACGTTGCATTAGCACACCATCAATAAACACTTTTTCAGTTCCGGCCAATACCACAAAATACAATTCATTGTTGGCTCCTTTTAATCGATACGGGCCTTGATTTCCTTCAATCGGTGTAATGTAATTTCTATTGAATTTTCCTTTTGCTAAGGCGCCACTTGCTGCAAATTCATTTGAAGTTTTTTTATTGATTTGATTGATGGTGCTAAATGAAACACCTTGTATGCGTTTATTGAATTTTAAAAAATAATTATCTTGTTCAGAAAGTTCAATATCACCAAAACTAACCTGCCAACCTTTTTTCTTAACCTGCATAAACACGCGATCAAAATCTCTCAGGTCTTTTGTATTGCCATCAGGTTGAATTGGAATTGTATTGTCTGTAATGGCGGCAATTAATTCCAGACTATCACCAATCATTCCATTCAACTGTAAATTGAGAGATGAGTTTACGACAGCATCCTGGCTATTTCCAAATGATATAGCTCGACCAATACTTCCTTGCGATTGCATCCCTTTGAAATCAAAAATGGTTTGATTATCACTTAGATTTCTATTTTTAAGGACATAAGGATTTTCTGCCATGAAGTTATTTCTGATGCTGTCGAAATGTAAATGCACATATTTTTCATTTATCCTGAAAGGAAAAATCCTGTATGAAATTTTCACACTATCTGTTTTCGGTTTTATTATCCAGGTTAATGAAGCTGTAATAACGTCAATTGAATAATCCGATGATGCTATATTTTCAATAGAAAATGAGCCAGGTAATATGCTTGATGAATCAATAACTAATGCAGCTGTGCTGACTGCAATTCGTTTTGATCTAAATGTTGAAGATGGATTTATAATAACTTGAGCCTGCACCCATTGGTGAAAGAAAATGAGAATAAGAATGGTATAGAATGCGTGTGGCTTCAATCGATAACTATTTGATAAAATTATGATTTATTCAGTTGAGATGTAATAAATGAAAATTAATCAAGAATCTCTTGAAAAGCAATCAAAAAAAATAGGTTGCCTCATGAATTTGAGACAACCTATAAACAAATTATTTAGATTAAAGTAATTATGCTTCTTCGCTAGAAAGACCAGCTTTCAAATATTCGCTGTTCAATCTTGCAATGTTTGCTACAGAAATACCTTTTGGACATTCTGCTTCACAAGCGTAAGTATTGGTACAGTTACCAAAACCTTCTTTATCCATTTGAGCAACCATATTCAATACTCTTGATTCTCTTTCTGGGCCACCTTGAGGTAATAAAGCCAATTGAGAAACCTTAGCTCCAACAAAAAGCATCGCACTTCCATTTTTACAAGTCGCCACACAAGCTCCACAACCAATACAAGCAGCTGCCATAAATGCATCATCTGCATCTTTTTTATCAATAGGAATAGCGTTTGCATCAACTGCATTACCCGTGTTTACGCTAATATAACCACCAGCTTGAATGATTCTGTCGAATGAAGATCTGTTTACCACCAAATCCTTTACAACAGGGAAAGCAGTACTTCTCCATGGTTCAACCACAATGGTATCACCATCTTTGAAAGCACGCATGTGTAATTGACAAGTAGTATTTTGTTGCCATGGCCCATGAGCCTGACCATTGATATACATACTACACATACCACAAATTCCTTCACGGCAATCATGATCAAAAGCAATAGGTTCTTTACCTTCTACAATCAGCTGTTCATTTAACACATCAAACATCTCAAGAAAACTCATTTCAGAAGAAATGTTTTTTACCTGATAAGTTTCAAAATTACCTTTCGACTGGTTGTTTTTTTGACGCCAAACTTTAAGCGTCAGATTCATGTGATAATGCTCCATAATTAAATCATATTTTATAGAGTGAAATACTCTGATTTATGTTGTTGTTATTTGTAGCTTCTTTGAGATGGTTTCACGATTTCGAAATTGAGTTCTTCTTTATGTAATTGCCATTCGCTATCTCCTTTATTTTCCCATGCAGCTACATAACGATAATTCTCATCATTTCTTTTTGCTTCCCCATCTTCTGTTTGGCTTTCTTCTCTGAAATGACCGCCACAGCTTTCATTTCTGTTTAATGCATCAATACACATCAATTCTCCCAATTCAATAAAATCTGCTACTCTACCAGCTTTATCCAATTCAGAATTGAATTCGTTGATTTCTCCCGGTATTCTTACATCACTCCAGAATTCTTTTTTCAAACCTTGTATTTGAGCAATGGCTTGTTTGAGTCCTTTTTCATTTCTAGCCATTCCGCATTCATCCCACATAATTTTGCCTAATCGCTTGTGAAAACTTTCAACCGTTTGTTTACCCTTTATATTCATCAATCGGTTAAGTCTATCTGTTACTTCTTTTTCAGCGGCTTCAAAAGCAGGATGATCTGTAGGGATAGAAGAAGTTCTGATATCATCAGCCAGATAATTACCCAATGTATATGGAATTACGAAATAACCATCAGCAAGACCTTGCATCAAAGCAGAAGCGCCCAATCTGTTGGCACCATGATCACTAAAATTGGCTTCACCTAAAGCATACAATCCAGGAACAGTAGTTTGTAGTTCGTAATCAACCCATAACCCACCCATGGTGTAGTGAACTGCAGGATAAATACGCATTGGTGTTTCGTAAGGATTTTCTCCAGTTATTTTCTCATACATTTCAAACAAGTTGCCATATTTTTCTTCCACCACTTGTTTACCTAAATTGAATACGGTTTTATCATCAGGGTTAACCAAGCCATGTTTACCGGCTTCGATTTTACCATAACGCATGATCGCATCTTTATAATCTAGATATACAGCCATTTTGGTTGTACCTACACCGTAACCTTCATCGCATCTTTCTTTTGCGGCACGAGAAGCCACATCTCTAGGAACAAGGTTACCGAAAGCAGGATACCTTCTTTCCAAATAATAATCTCTTTCATTTTCTGGAATATCTTTTGGTACTCTATTATCACCTTTAGCTTTAGGTACCCATATTCTTCCATCATTTCTTAAGCTTTCACTCATCAACGTTAGTTTACTTTGATGATCTCCACTAACAGGAATACATGTAGGATGTATTTGAGTGAAACAAGGATTTCCAAAATACGCACCTTTTTTGTGAGCTTTCCATGCGGCAGTAACATTACTTCCCATCGCATTCGTACTTAAGTAAAATACATTACCATAACCACCAGAACATAACAGTACCGCGTGGCCGAAATGGCGTTCAGTTTTACCTGATGTTAAATCTCTGGCAATAATACCTCTGGCTTTCCCATCTATTGTAACCACATCCAACATTTCGTGACGAGAAAACATTTCTACATTACCCAATGAAATTTGTCTTTCAAGAGCGCTGTATGCACCTAATAACAATTGTTGACCCGTTTGACCTGCAGCATAAAATGTACGTTGAACTTGAGTGCCACCAAAAGAACGATTGCTTAATAGGCCGCCATATTCTCTTGCAAATGGAACACCTTGAGCAACACATTGGTCAATAATAGAAGTACTTACTTCAGCCAAACGGTGAACATTAGCTTCTCTGGCTCTGTAATCACCTCCTTTTACGGTATCATAAAAAAGACGGAATACTGAGTCTCCATCATTTTGATAATTTTTTGCAGCATTGATACCACCTTGAGCGGCAATGCTGTGCGCTCTTCTTGGACTATCCTGAAAGCAAAATGCTTTTACTTTATATCCAAGTTCACCTAAAGAGGCTGCGGCAGAAGCACCAGCCAAACCTGTACCTACAACAATAATTTCAAGTTTACGTTTGTTGGCAGGATTTACCAATTTTACATGTCCTTTGTAATCACTCCACTTCTTATCCATTTCACCTTGAGGAATCTTTGCATCTAAAGCCATATTGATGATGTTGATTTGTTATTGAAATATTTAAAAATTAGATCCAATTGAAATAAAATGCCAAAGGCATTAAAGCAAATAATGTGCAAATAATTACTGCATAACCAATTCCCATTGTTTTAATCAAAGGAGAATATTTTTTGTGATGGAATCCAAGTGATTGAAACGCGCTTTGAAAACCATGATACAGATGCCAAAACAAAGCCACCACACCAAGAAGATAAGCTGCAACTACCCATTGAATACTGAAAATTGTTCTCATTTCTTCATAAAGATTATGTTCTACATCGCCACTATATAATGCCACTTTGGTTCCAACATAAAAATGAGAAAGGTGCATAATTAAGAACAATAACAACAATGTACCCAACAATCCCATTGAGCGGCTGTACCATTTACTATTTGCTTCAACTTTATTAACCGCATATTTTACTGGTCTTGCTTTGTTATTTTGGCTCCACAGCATCAACCCTTGAATGATATGCAAAATGATACCAGCAAATAATCCAATTTCGAGAAATCTCATAATCCAATTATGACTCATGAAATGAGCTACGGTGTTGAAGGTTCCGCCACCATCATTCAAAAAAATACAGGAATTGATTCCGGCATGTACGATTAAAAATAGAATCAAAAAGATACCGGTAAAAGCCATCAAGAATTTCTTACCGATTGATGAAGTGAAAATTTGCTTGAAAGTCATGTTTTGTAATTATAAGATAATAATAGAAATGCAAAAGTAAGGTATCAAAAAAGAAAATCTAAAAATATTCAAGCTTTTTACAGATATAAAAAAACAAATTAAACAAAATTAATCAAGTCTTTTCATCATGTAATTGTCTATAGTTTGAAAAATCAATTCCGGCTTCATGGTTCGCCATTGTAGAAGTTCAATAAAATTAATATAGTGGGTTATTCTAGATTTAATAAAATCGTGCTTACTTTGTTCGGGCATATTAAGCAAAACAACCCAACCATTATCATCTTCCAATTGTTCATGCCATTCTTCATAATAGCTGTCGTCACTGCTATGAAAATTGAGCACATTTTCTGATACGATGATAAATTTTGTAATCCCTTCATCAAACATCAGATCTGTAATATTTCTTCTGATGGTCATGATATCGTTTTCAATAGCATCGTTCCACTCACCTATTAATTCGATAATCGCAAAATGAAAATCATAATCTGCAAAAAGGATTTTCATGTATAAAGTCCTTGAGCCAAAATCATCCCATTGTGGATGTATGTAATAATTGTAAAGCGTTTGTGTGTATTCAAACTCACTGTATTGATTGCCATAAAATGGCGAATGCCTGTCTTCTTCTGCGGTATAGAGATGACGCCAATTGTAATATGGTTCAAGATCCTGCATGATAATTTATTTACAATGCAAATTACATGCAAAAACTGCCTGTAAAAAAATAAAAAAAAGAGGCTGTCATGGACAGCCTCTGGACTTATTAACCCGAAAGTATTTATTGAATCACCACTTTTTCGTTGATGATAATTGATTTGTTTTCGTCAAGCACTTTTACAAAATAAACGCCTTTTGCTAGGTGACCATTTAAGTTTACTTTTTCAGTTTGTACACCTGAACTTACAGAAACTGTTTTTGTCTGCATAGTACGTCCGGCTAAATCAGAAAGAACGATAGTATATCTGCCTTCGCTTCTGTTATCAAACAATACATTAAATGAAGATGTAGTAACAGGATTAGGGAAGATTTTAGCATCTACAGGAGTAGTCGCAACTGGAACCACTTTACTATTCATTAAGCTGTTAGCTTCTTTTTGTAATAATAAGTTTGAATTTGCAAAATCAGAAGTATTGAATCTAACTTCAGAACCTAGAATTTTTACAGCTTTCAAATCATTAATTTGTAATTTGTAATAGCCATCAAACATATTAGCACTAGCAACTACGATTTCGCCTTCGTCATTAACTGCAGCGGCATTAGTTGTGTAATTGATAGGAAGACCTTGAATATTTCCCATATAAGTTGCAATACGAGTATTGATATCAATTGAAAATACGCTATGGCTTGCAGAGATCACATATAATTTACCGAATGCATCAGCAATCATATCTCCACCCCAACAACTACATTTGTTATGAATTGAAATTCCTTTATTACCATCTGCATCAATTAATCCACCTAATTCTTTAATAACTGGTTTTTTGCCAGTTGTAAAAGAGAAAAAGTGATTACCATCGTTACTTAGCGCATATCCGTTTCCGTCAGCACCAATAACCATACGAGTTATGTTAGTTGCTTCATCATTTGGATCCAATGTTTTGTAATTAGCAATTGGCATGGTAAAAAACTGAGGATTGTCATTGCTTGAGTTTAAATCTAACCAACGCAATTCACCTCTACGCATTGGCGTGAAGAATAATTTGTTGCTTCTTTTATCATAAGCAGCAGCAGCTACAAAAGTTCCGGTAGGATAGTTTGTAGAAGTAAAAATATTTTCTGTAGTGAAATTATTTTGGCTAGCAACTGATTTAGAATTTACATCAGTGATGTTGAAATTGGTTTTGTTTCTTTCGAAAACATTTTTAATAACTTGGCCTGTGCTCAAATCCACTTGACGGATATTCATCCAAACGAAATCGTTATTACCATCTCCGGTAATAGCGTAAGTTGTTTTGTTTTGTTGAGCTGTAGCGAATAAAGAACCTGCAATCAAAGCGGTCGTGAGTAAAAATTTGTTGTTCATAAGTGAATGTATTTGATTAATTAAAAATTTCAGAGATAAATTTAGTGGAAAATAAAATATCAAACAAG
>CANGEZ010000023.1 GCA_947452875.1 Chitinophagaceae bacterium | reverse complement strand
CTTCAACAATAATCCCTACATTTGCACCCCCGAAACAAATTCGGGAATAAACAATTTTTTTAAAAACTAAAATCAGGGAAAATGAGCAACTACGAATTGATGGTGATTTTTACCCCTGTGCTATCTGAAGAAGATTTTAAATCTGCTCAGAAAAAATACGAAACGCTTGTTAAAGACAACGGCGGTTCAGTAGCGCACACCAATCCCTGGGGACTAAAATCACTGGCGTATCCAATTGCCAAAAAGACTACAGGTCTTTATTGGGTAATGGAATACAGCGCGCCAACCAGCTTCAATGAAAAGTTGAAAATTCAACTTTTACGTGACGAAAGTGCAATGCGTCACATGTTTACTGTACTCGATAAATACGCCGTCGGGTATAATGAAAGAAAGAGAAGTGGTGTACAACATTCATCAACAGAAAAAGCGGGGGCATAAATCATGGCAAAAGCTAATGAAATCAAGTACTTAACGGCGATTAAAGCCGAAAAGCGTCCAAAGAAATATTGTCGCTTTAAAAAAATGGGTATCCGTTATATTGACTATAAGGATGCAGATTTTTTGAAAAAGTTTTTGAATGAACAAGGTAAATTATTACCTCGTCGTATTACCGGAAACTCTTTGAAGTTTCAGCGTAAAGTAAGTGAAGCCGTAAAGAAAGCTCGTCAAATGGCGATCCTTCCTTACGTAACAGATCTTTTGAAATAAACTATTTTTTCACCACCCTAACCTTGAGCAATCGGGGGAAAGTTTGAATAAGACTGGGTAAAAATGCAATTATCATGCAGGTAATTTTAATTCAGGATGTAAACAATCTTGGCGGATCCAATGAATTGGTAACCGTAAAAAATGGATACGGACGTAACTATCTTATTCCTCAAAAAATGGCAGTTGAAGCAAGCCCAAGCAATCTTAAGCAATTGAATGAGCGTTTGAAACAACAAGCTAAGAAAGAGGCTAAATTGTTAGCTGAAATTAACAATGTAATCGCTGTTTTGAAAGATGGTGCGCTTAGAATTGGTGCTAAAACCGGTACTAGTGGCAAAATCTTCGGTAGTGTTACTTCTGTTCAGATTGCTCGTGCTATCAAAGAACAAAAAGGATATGAAATCGACCGTCGTCGTATTCAAATCATTGATGAAGTTAAAGAATTGGGCAGCTTTAAAGCAAAAATCGACTTTGGTAACGGAAACGAAACTGAAGTTGAATTTGAAGTTGTATCAGAATAATTTGAACCTTTATTAAATTAAACCACCTTTTACGAGGTGGTTTTTTTATTTCTACAATTTTATTTTGAAAAACATGCTTAAGTTTCAAAATGTTTACATTATCTTTATGAGGTAGAAATGGTTTAAGTTTTTTTATTTATGGCTGAATCGGTAAATTTTACTTGTGATTTCAGTTCATTGTAACAGCCTTAATCATTCAATTTTTATTAATTTTTTTAAACAGTTTTTACAATGAACATTTATGTTGGAAATCTTAGCTGGTCTATGACTGACGAAGATTTAACGAATCTATTTACACAGTACGGTACAGTTACTAGTGGTAAAATCTTAAAAGACAAAATGAACGGCCGTAGCAAAGGTTTCGGTTTCGTTGAAATGGAAGACGATGAAGCAGCTCGTACTGCAATCGCTAACTTAAACGAAACAGAAGTACAAGGTCGTAAGTTAATCGTTAACGAATCACAACCACGCCAAGAAGGCGAATACAAAAAACGTCCAAGTGGCGGTGGTGGTTACGGCGGCGGAAGTCGTGGCGGTGGCGGCGGAAGTCGTGGCGGCTATGGCGGCGGCGGTGGAAGTCGTGGCGGTGGCTACGGTGGTGGTGGAAACCGCAGCGGTGGCGGCGGTGGATATAACAGAGATTTCTAATTTCGAATATTATATCTAATTATAAAAAAATCCTCTAACGAAAGTTGGAGGATTTTTTTTTATAACATTGTTTAAAAGGTTCCAAACGTTCAATAAGTTCAAAAGGTTACGGATGTTTGATAAGGCTGTGCCATTAATAACAAAACCTATTGGACCTTTTTAACTTATTGAACCTATGAAACCTTTCAACAGAAAAACCTCCTGAAAACAACGTGAAATAAACCACCTAATTGATTTCGGTATTCGTAATTTTGAAAACTTTGAATCAAAACATATGGAATACTCCGACTCTTTTAAACTAGCTTCTGATTTTGTTCAATACACGAACACAAATATTTTCCTCACAGGAAAAGCAGGTACAGGTAAAACTACATTTCTTAAATATTGTAAAGAGCAAATCAAAAAAAACACTGCAGTAGTCGCTCCTACCGGTGTTGCAGCAATGAATGCTGGTGGTACTACCATACACTCCTTTTTTCAATTACCATTCAATCCTTTTATTCCAGCAACACGAATGTTTAATGGCGATGAAAGTGTAAATGACAAAAATAGTTTGTTGAGTAAATTGAAGATCAACTCCGAAAGAAGAGAAGTGATGAGAAATCTGGAGCTGCTGATTATCGATGAAATCAGCATGGTAAGATGTGATTTACTGGATGCAATAGATACGGTTTTAAGACATGTAAGAAATCAATACTCAAAAGCATTTGGAGGTGTACAGGTATTATTTATTGGAGACATGTATCAACTACCGCCTGTTATAAAAGATGAAGAATGGCAGTTGCTTTCTCCTTATTATAAAAGCCAGTATTTCTTTAATAGTCAGGTTATGGAATCCGAACCGGCTATGTTTGTAACGCTGGAAAAAATATACCGACAAAACGATCCCGCTTTTATTAATGTATTGAATCAAGTTCGCAATAATGAAATGGACCCAGAAGGTTATGAATTATTACATCGCCGCTACAATCCGGTTTTCGAGCCATTGAAATCAGATAATTACATCACGTTAACTACTCATAACCATAAAGCAGATGCCATCAATACAAAAGCTTTGCAAGAAATCACCTCAAAAGAAAATGTATTTACAGCAGCGATTGAAGGCGAGTTTTCTGAGAAATCATATCCTGCAGAAGTTGCATTGAAATTAAAAGTTGGGGCTCAGGTTATGTTCATCAAAAATGATACAGAAAAAATAAGACGATATTTCAATGGAAAAATTGGCGTCGTTGAAAAAATCGAAGATGATAAGATAATGGTCAGTTGCAAAGGTGATGATTTACCAATTGAAGTGTCGAAAGAAAAATGGAAGAACATTAAATATTCAGTTGACAAGACCAGCAATCAAGTTGAAGAAAATGAAATCGGCTCTTTCACTCAATACCCACTAAGACTCGCGTGGGCGATAACGATTCATAAAAGTCAGGGATTGACATTTGAAAGGGCTGTAATTGATGCAGGAGACGCTTTTGCTGCAGGGCAAGTGTATGTTGCATTAAGTAGATGCACCAATTTGGAAGGCATGGTATTACGGAGCCGAATCACAAATCAAAGTCTGAAAAGCGATCAGCGAATTGTTGATTTTTCGAATTCTAAAAAACCAATTGATGTACAATTGGAATTATTAAAAACAGCAAAGATTAAATATCAATCCGAGCAGATAATAGAGTTATTTGATTTTACTTCCATTCATGATCAGGCTAAAGAAATTTTGAATTTTATTACCAAAGAAAAAGACTCATTTAATGCTCAAGCCGTTTCAATATTTGAAAGCATTCAAAAGCTTATTATAAGCACCAACCAAACTGCAGCAAAATTTGAATTGCAATTAAATGATTTACTCAATGCTGAAATATTCCCCGAGAAAAATGAAATGCTGCAATCCAGAATTAAAGCAGCTGCACACCATTTCAAAGTAGAAGTTGAACAAATAAAAACAGGCATAGAAAAAATATCCATTGAAACAGATAGTAAAACTTTGGCGAATGATGTATACAAACAAATGCAGCGCTTGTATGATGAGTTGAATTTAAAATTCCAAATGTTGAAAGGAAACTTAAATGGATTTACTATAGACGAACATCTGCAAATCAAAAAAGCGTTTAAGAAAATTTCGCTGCAAATAAATATTTATTCAGGCCAATCAACAGTTGAAAAAATAGACATCGCCCACCCTGCTCTCTACCAATTACTCAAGAAAAAAAGAGACGAAATTTGCAAAGAAAAAAATCAGCCTGTTTATTTAATTGCTAAATCTGCCACACTAGAAGAAATGGCTATGTATCTGCCTCAAACCATTGCCCAACTGAATTTGATTTCAGGCTTCGGTCCTGTAAAAAGCCGGCAATACGGAATGGAATTCCTCGATATCATATGTGATTATTGCGAGGTAAATGAGCTCCAATCTACGATTGGAATAAAAACCGAAAAATCAAAAACGAACAGAACAAAAACTGAAACAAAATTAACAACAAGAGCTACGACAAAAGTAGATACCAAAACTGTTAGTTATCATTTATTCAAATCCGGAAAGTCATTAGCAGAAATTGCGTTGGAAAGAAATATTACGAATAGTACAGTTGAAACCCATTTGTCACATTTCATTGCAACGGGAGAAATAGATTTACATGAATTAATAACTGAAGAGAAAATTAAAACAATTCAAAAGGCTATTGCCATACATGGAAATGCAAGTGCAAAAACGTTGAAGGAAAATTTACCGGCGGATATTGGGTATGGGGAGATTAGGATGGTGATGGGTGCCCTCTCAATCCCCCAAGGGGGAAGTTGATTGTGTTTTGTGGGGGTAAGCAGGAATTAGTTTCACGCAAAGCTCGCAAGGGAGCAAAGCCGCGAAGGTTTTTTGCCACCAAGGCGCCAAGGCACAAAGTTGCACGAATTAGTTTCACGCAGAGCTCGCAAAGGACTGATGCCGCGAAAGTGATTTCACGAATAGACTCTACCTTCGGTGGGTAAGGTTGCTGCCACGAATTCACGAATTGTTTGTTCTTTTGTGTTTTGCGTTTGGCGTTTGTTGTTGAGACAGCCTATCTTTATCCAGCAATCTAGCTTATCTAGCCTATCCGGTATCTAGTTTCCAGCAATCTATTTTCCAGCATCTATTTTCCAGCATCTCTCACAAAAAAAGCCAACTCCAATTAAGGAGCAGGCCTTTCTAAATTATAAGGTTTATGGTTTAATGGTTTAAGTCGCTACGCTGGTTAACCTTAAACCATTATACTTTTAAACCCTTGAACAGCTTCCCCCTTCGGGGGATTGAGGGGGCTTTAATATTTCACCATCCTCACCACTTTCTTCTCCTTGCCTTGTAAAACCTCGAGCATATACACGCCAGGCTTTAATTCAGCGCCAAGAGATATGTTTTCATTAGGGTTAATCTGAATTGTCTTCATCATTCTTCCTTGCAAATCCAATATTCTTGCTTGGGTTGCAGACTTACTACCGCCAGCGGTTATCTGCAAGTTAAATGATGAAGTAGTTGGATTCGGAAATACTTTAACTTCCATTGCCGATGTTGTTGTACTCATCAATCCTTTTGTGTATTGAGGTGCTGGGATTGCAGGACAAGGCGCCAATTTAATGATCACCACTTTTGTGCTGCTTGTGCCGCAATTTGAAACCGCTTTTACAGTTACATAACCATCAATCACTGTCGCAGGATAAGTCATAGTAATACTTCTGGTACCTTGTCCACTGATAATAGTTCCAGATGCAGGCACTGTCCATAACATTGATGTAGCATTTGATGGCAGGTTAGATACAGAATAAGTGTACTCTCTGCTTGGGCAAGTAGTTGTATTAATCACATCTATATTACCCGGTGTTGAAGGCACCAATCTTGAAACTGTTAATGATCTCGATTGACTTGTTCCACAGTTATTCGTTGCGGCTACTGAAATAGAACCGCCAGTATAACCAGCAGGATATTTAAATGAAATTGTATTGGTTCCCTGACCTGTGAATCCAATAGCTCCCTGAGGAACAGTCCATGTGTAACTATCTACAGATACACTTGCTGATACAGCATAAGTAGCAGCTTGGCCATTATCACCAATGTACTCACAAGTATTAGTTGGACCACTGATTAATGAAGGTTGTGATGGGTTATTTCTGGTAATGAAATAACTTCTTGTACCACTTAACCCGCAGGCATTCAATGCTTGCACACTTAGGTTGCTTGACGTAAAGTTTGATGCAAATGTAATTGTCACTGTTGTATCATTCTCACCTGTACCATTGGGATGAGTAATGCTCGTTGTGCCATTCTGAGCTGTCCATAAATAAGACGATGCCGTTGAGCTACCTGAAGCCGCTTCAACAACTTTTGGAATCTTGAATGTTACAGAAACATTGGTTCCAATACTACCGCAAATATTTGCAGTTGATGCTGTAATGGGAGCAGGTGTTACAGGTACTTGTGCTGCCAGATAAATAACCTGTAAGCTTCCACCAGCAGGAGTTACTCTGATTTGCTTATTAGCCTGACTTGCAAATCCATTTAATACTTTAATCACAATACTACGTGTACCCTGACCCGATATCAATTGCGTATTTGCAGGTAACGTCCATGCATAAATGCTAGCGCCAGCTACACTCGCTGTGTACGTAAGCGTTTGATTGGTGCCTATGTAAGTACAAACATTAACGATATTGTTGATGACTACTGCATTTATGGTAAGGTTCAACAAAGCGGCACTATCGCAACCAGATGCATTGTTTGTATGATAAGTATAAATGCCACTGCTGTTATAAGTGTTACCGTTCCAATTATAACTGCCGGATGCAGTTGCATTTGTTGTTGAAGTTGTCGGCTGATTTATGGTCAAGTTCAATGTGTAATTCTGACAATTAGCATTGTAGCTGTATGTTCCGCTTTGCGTATAATTACTACCGTTAGCCAACCATGTGTATGTATTACAAGATGAAGTTGTGGTTACAATAGCTGCTGGTTGTGTACCCGTTACCACCCATGAACATGATGACGTGTTAAATGAAGCTGTTTCATAACAAGCTAGTGTCGGCATCGCAGGTTGAGGCGTAATTGTCAAATGCAAAGTAACCACACTATCACAACCACTCACATTTGTAAATGTATGTGTAGGTGTTGCAGAAGAAGTATAAGTATTACCATACCATACAAAACTTATACAGGCTGAAGCTGAAGTATCACCTGTGTTAGGCCAACAAGCACCCGCAGTAATTTCTCTTAAAGAAACCCCACTCACTGAATTATTTTGTACAAATTTATCGGTAGTATTTACACTACTGTTATTGTCTAACGACCACGATGAGCCGTTATGGAATAGCAATTTTAAACTGCTTTCTGTAAGCCCGTTTACCTCTGCATTGTTGTAATACATTTTTAATGCTCCGCTAAAAGCATTGGTAGCCGTACTAAACTGATACACCCTGTTTAAATGTGTTATCCCTGTACTGTTGTTTACCACATTGTTTTTTACAAGACTGCTGCCATTTATAGTAAAATTGGCAGCGGGTACGAGATCCATACTGTCTGCAGAAATAACCGTGGCAGCCACTATATTAAAATCGGTACCCGGTGTTACCGAAATGACTTGCGCCTGTGTTGTAAAGGATAATAATCCCAACAAAAAACAGGTGATTGTAAATAAACTTTTTTTCATGTTTGAAACTTTGATGTTGCTTTTAATTTTTTTTGTTGCCGCGAAACCTTTAGGTTCAACGGAGTTAATTCACAAATGAATAATTGTTTTTTTATCGCCTTATTAATCCTTGATGCAACGAACAGAGAACCCAAAAATCTTATTGAATAAGTTACTGCCTATATAACCGCTGTAGTTGTTCAAGTTTCGGGTCCAGGCGGTTGCTGAATCACCCTCAGTAGAACTCCACCAAAGTGTACCCCTGCCTATATCGACGAACGCACCATCGGTGCTACGGAAACCTCCCGGAAGCGCTGTAAACCCACTTCTGTTATCAGCTCCAGTATTAGGGCTTAACCAATTTGTAGTACCAGCTTCCTTTATTTTACCACCTGCTACTGATTCTCCACCTAAATAATCTGATAAGATATTCCATTCATAATCTGTTGGTAGATGATATCCCACTGGCGCTAATCCCCTTGAATCATTCACGGCATACCAATTGTATAATTTGCCATAAATGGCACCATTGGTCGAATCATTATTATAATAACACCAAGCACCCGTTGTTAAACTTGCCCAATCTGTTGGATCAGTTACTTGAGGTATCATATCGCCGTTGCGGTAGTTAGTTACCTCTAAATTTTTATTCTTCCATACTTGTGTACCAATGGTAACACCAGTTGTATTAAGTAAACCTTGTACTTGCGATTTCAAAGCATCGATTTGCGCTTGCATAGTAGCAATTTGTGCTTGCATAGCTGAAATAGTCGCAGTTTGACCAGCTGATGTAGAGCCATCTGCCATTAAATATTGCGATGAAGTACCACCAGATTTTACAAAACTATTTGCAGTTGCAGTTCCAGTTGCTCTGAACCCATTTGTTGTTATACTATCCGTTGCTCTGAACCCTTTCGCAACTGCGCTATCGGCAAATGTTTTAACCCCACCAAAAGTTTGCTCACTTGCAGTAACAATACCTCCATGACTTTCATCGGCAGGTGCCAAACTCAATACACCTGAAGTAATGGTAGCTCCATTTGTAGTAGCAGTCCCAATAGCACCTATTGAAATAGTAGCGTCTGAACCATCAATACCTGCCTGACCTTGTGGACCATTCGGGCCGAGAGGACCAACCAATGCAACTGTTGCATTTACAGGCCAACTGAATCCAGCATCCATAGATTCTTTTACTATTGTTATGGTGTTATCTTCAAGTTTATTTGAAACATAAAAATATTGAGACGTATTATTTGTTCCAATGGATATGTAGGAACCTGTATTGATATAAACATTATTAGGCGATGGGGTTAAAGCGAAAGTTCCTGATGAACCGAAAAATGATAGAGAACCACTTGTCGCCATAGTGGTAGCGACTAAAGGACCTGCGGGACCTGCTACACCCACTGCACCTATGTTCCCAACTAATGCTACTGTAGCATTTACAGGCCATGCTGTTAGAGCCCCTCCTGTATTTATTATATTTATGGTGTTATCGTTACCCTTACTAATAACATAATAATAGCTAGACGTATTATTTGCTCCAATTGAGATCCATGAACCTGCATTAATATAAATATTATTTGGTGAAGGGTTTAACAGGTACGTCCCTGATGAACCACTAGTGCTTGCTTCAGCCATAGTTGAAGTAGCTGAAAGTCCTGCGGGGCCTTGCGGACCTGTTGCTCCTGGGATACCTGTAGGTCCTTGAACGCCGTTAGTTCCAGCTGGGCCTTGCGGACCTGTTGCTCCTGGGATACCTGGAATACCTGTTGCGCCTTGTGGACCTGTTGCTCCTGCTGCGCCAGTTAACCCTTGTATTCCTTGTGGTCCTGTCTCCCCAATTGAACCATTTGTTCCTGCGGGACCAGTTGGGCCTTGCGGACCTAAACCGCTTTTCCATACAGAACCATCATAGTAATAATAACCACTAACACCATCAGTTTGATATACTAGCAATCCAGAAGCTGGGCTATTAATTGCATTTTTTTGCACTTCGGTCATACGCGGTGGCAAAAACCCTTTTGTAGTGGAGCTTACATCCAACTGTGCCGATGGATGTATGTTAGCTGTGGATACACCAATACCTACTTGGGCGTTGGTGGTTGTGGTAATGGCTAATGCAATGATTAGTGCAGTTGCGAGAAATGTTTTTTTCATTTTATTTGTACTGTTTGTTTTTTTTATAGCCACGAATTAATGGATGGGTTTTAGTTTTTTTCATTCAACATCTTCTCAACCGTAATGCGCTCCCCTCTGCCTTTAAAAGAGGGGCCGGGCGTGACTGCCGTGGCAGGGGTGAGGTTTTTTATCGCACTGCTAATCTTTAATGCAACGAACAGAGTATCCTATTCCCGATTCAGCGGACACAATTCTTAACCAACTTCTATTATAAGACAGTAAGCGACTCTTGGCTTCATTGATATTTCCATTAGAACTCCAGAAATGTCCATCAATACCAATATCGTAGAATGCACCATCGTAGTTACGGTAGCCACCCGCTAAACCTGTAAATCCACTACTATTTGTAGCTCCTGTATTTGGAGAGGTCCAAAAAGTTGTACCCGCCAATTTCATCCTGCCTCCAGCTATTGATGTTCCACCTAGGTTTGATGTTAAAGTTGTCCACTCCGCATCTGTGGGAACATGCCAGCCCATTGGTGCCAAACCTCTAGGATCATTCACTGCGTGCCAGTTATATAACTTGCCATATAAAGTCCCATTTGCAGGATCATTGTTATAATAGCACCAGGCTCCAGTGGTTAAACTTGCCCATTCTGTTGCATCTGTAACATATGGAATAGGGTCGCCATTGCGGTAGGTGGTTACATCCAAATTATTTTCCATCCATTGCTGTGTGCAGATAAGAACATTTGGTAAAATTATGTCTGCAGTATTTGGAGTTGTAGTTCTAAGAGATACCCATTCTGTAGTTGATTTATACTCCAAACTATTTGTTGTTGTATTAAATATCACCAACCCGGTTGCAGGTGTGATTATAGAATCTCGTTGGGATGTTGTCATCCGCGGTGGCAAAAACCCTTTTGTAGTGGAGCTTACATCCAACTGCGCCGATGGATTTATATCAGCGGTAGATATCCCAATTCCAACTTGGGCATTGGTGGTTGTGGTAATGGCTAATGCAATGATTAGTAACGATGCGAGAAATGTTTTTTTCATTTTATTTGTACTATTTGTTTTTTTATAGCCACTAATTAATGGATGGGTTTTAGTTTTTTTTCATTCAACTTCTTCTCAACCGTAATGCGCTCCCCTCTGCCTTTAGGAGAGGGGCCGAGGGTGAGGTTTTTTAACCACTTTGCACGCCCTGCTAATCCTTCACACAACGAACAGAGAAGCCACCGGACTTACTATAAGAGGTAAACTGCATACTAACGCGGTTATATAACAGTTCGCGAATCGAGGCTTCCGTTGTGCCAGTTTCAGTAGAACTCCACCAGTTTCCAAATAAGCCAAAGCCTTGAAATGTACCATCGGCGTTTTTATAACCTCCAGGAAAACCTGCAAAACCACTACTATTATCGGCTCCTGTGTTTGGGTATGACCATCTAGATGTACCCGCCACTTTCATCTTACCTCCTGCTAAATATCCTCCTAATGTTGTTTCTAAAGTTGACCACTCATCGAGTGTAGGTACGTGCCAGCCTGATGGTGCCAAACCTCTAGGGTCATTCACTGCATACCAGTTATACAACTTGCCATATAAATTCCCATTTGCAGGATCATTGTTATAATAGCACCAGGCTCCTGTGGTTAAGCTTGCCCATTCTGTTGCATCTGTAACATATGGAATAGGGTCGCCATTACGGTAGGTGGTTAACTCTAAATTCTTTTCCATCCAATATTGTGCGCCAATCAAAACGCTAGGATAATTTACGGCTGTTGCCGTTGTAAGTGACACCCAACCTGTGCTCGATTTATACTCCAAACTATTCGTTGTTGTATTAAATATTACCAACCCGGTTGCAGGTGTGCTTATAGAATCTCGTTGGGATGTTGTCATCCGCGGTGGCAAAAACCCTTTAGTTGTTGAGGTCACATCCAACTGCGCCGATGGATTTATATCAGCGGTAGATACGCCAATTCCAACTTGGGCATTGCTGCTTGTGGTAATGGCTAATGCAATGATTAGTACTATTGTGAAAATGGTGAATTTCATCTGCTGCTTTTTGAATGTCTTTCCTTCGATTTTTATTTTTTGGATATTTATCTAACACAGTTGATGTGTTAAATTTCATTTTACAAGGGGGGGGGCTATTTTTCTTTCAAAAAATAGAAGTGCAAGGATAAACAATTGAGCAAAAGGCAGTGAGTAATAGTAAGTAAACTTTGTTCCATTTTGCAAAATGGAACAAAGTTGTATATTTCAAGGCCGAAATAAGGACTTAATACCTATAAAACATTAGATCAGGTTAGATAACGAAAGAAAAATTTGACGATACTGTATAAATTAGAAAGCGAAAAAAAACTACACTTTGGGGTTTAAAACGAAATATTCTGTGGGGGTATAACCGGTTTCTTTTTTAAAGGCAGCTATAAATGTGTTGCGGGAATTGAAGCCAGCTTGTACGGATAAAGCTTCGTTGGTCAGCTCTTTTGAATGTATGGCGTGTAACTCAAGAAAGTATTTAATGCGGTAATGATTAATATAAGCCCTGAAGCTTTTATTGGCAGTTTGGTTTAAATAAAAGGAACAATGGTGTTTTGGGATATTTAGCAATTCCGACAATTTGCTAATTGTGATTTCAGGATCCAGATAAAATTTGTCTGTTTTCATGGATTCCTCAAATAGTTTTTCGTAATAAAGAATTTGCTCATCGGTAAGCAATGCATTTTTAAGAATTTCATTATTATCCGGTTCCTGTGTTGAAGGAATTGAAATAGGTTCAGTAGGTTCTATTAATGGAAGATTGGCATTTGGTTTAACAATCAGATGTCCAAATAAAACCACTGGTTGTAAAATAGGATAAATAATAAACAAGAGCATTAAAACCGATAGTGTTATGGAGAACAATTTTAAATCTATCATGGCGCCAATAGAAATATCATGAGAAATCATATAAAAAGTGACCACGAAAGTGATGATGTGGAATATGGTAGTAATGGACAGTAAAAAAGCCAACCAGTTTTTTTGTACAGGAATGATTATATCTGATTTGTTTTTTATTGCAGCTATGAAAGTTTTCCAGGAAAAAAACATGTACGCAAGAAAAATCAACGACCTCGATAAGAAGACAATGCTTAAGGGTATGATGAATTTGATGTGAGATGTTGCTTTACTATTGCCGCTGAAATTATTAATAAACGCTTGTTGTTCTGCGGTTGATGAAAGATAGAAAGGAATCATGTTTATTAAAACAAGTACAGCAGGAATAAAGTGAAGCCAATCCCATTTTTTCAATTTGGTTTCATCTTTAAGGAATCCCTTTATGTATAAATAACAAATTACAGGAGATAAAAAGGAAATTGCTGGATTTATGCCAAAAATAAATGACGAATAAAATGTTTGACCTTGGCTTATCGTCAAAAACAAAATATTCTGGATAGCACGGGCAATATAAATGAAGCTTAGTAGTCTGTTTAGAAAGACATTACCCCGCTTGGTAGTGAGTAAATGAATAGCGAATAAAATCAATAATGCGTCTCCAGTAAAAATGATATAATTAAAGCTTAGCATTAATGAAATAAGATAAATAAAGTATTTGTGGCGAAAGTAGATATAAAATAAGTAGTGATGAAATAATCGGTGCTATTTAATTTGATTACTGGGAGTAAATGCGATTTGTTTTTTACAGGGAAAAAGATTGAGTTTACACAGTGTTTTTTGGCCACTAAGGCAGGAAGGCACAAAGTAGGACTAAGGATGGTTTCACGCAAAGCTCGCAAGGGAGCAAGGCTGCAAAAGTGATTTCACGAAAAGACTCCACCTTCGGTGGGTAAGGTTGCCACGAATTCACGAATTATTTTTTTTGATTTATATAACCATTAATTCACGAAATGTTTTTTTGACTTTTAAATTTTAAATTTTGATTTATAATTCATGAGAGAATTACTATTCTATTTCCGAAATACCACTTTTTCCCCGAGGTGTCGGGGCAGGCTATTTTATTTTTAATATTCTACATTTTTACATTTTCACAGCCAGAAATCGCAATGGCAAAAAAAATAACAATCCTCTGCGGTGGAAAGAATTTAGTAGATACTGCAAAAAATCAAATCCAGCGAATCAAAAACTTTTTATAATTCGCTCTAAGCTCCGAAATGATTTTTTCAAAAGTATGTGTATCCTTATCTATTGTAACAATATCAGTCAAAAGACGGTTATCCATTTTCCCCGCATGGTCGGTAGCTTGTAGATAAGAGAAATGTTTATTTTTTTCTAGACGTTCTGTAAGATCTTCTAGTGTTTTTCGTTGAACGATAAATTGATTTTGAAAATGCTCAGCTTCGCTTAAGGCTTCTTTACCCGTATTTCTTTTTACCACTTCGGATAGTTTGTTTTCAAGAAAGGTCAACTCACTGTTATAGAAGTCGAGCAAATGAGCAATTTCCTGGTGTTTGTTTTCGGATTTTAGTGTGGTAGTGTATGGCATGATTAAAATGTTTTGATGTGGTTAATGATAAAGCGAAGATAAAATTGATCCGAAACTATCTAGATTATCAATTTCATAAGAACATGTGATTTCGAACATTATTGGAGTTTGGAAAAATGTTTGTTCAAAAGGTTTCAGAGGTTCAAAATGTTAGATTTCATTTGGTAAAAACCTTTTGAACTAATTGAACTATTTTAACCTATTGAACAAAATTATTTTGGATGCAACGACTCTTTCAGAAGATAAACTTGATAGTGGATGCTGGATACAAGATAATGGATAAAACGAAAAAAGCCTCTCAGTTTCCTGAAAGGCTTTTTTAATAAATATGGCAGCTACCTACTCTCCCGCATTGTTGTGCAGTACCATCGGCCATGAGGGGCTTAACTTCTCTGTTCGGTATGGGAAGAGGTGAACACCCTCGG
>CANGEZ010000022.1 GCA_947452875.1 Chitinophagaceae bacterium | reverse complement strand
CGTTCAGTTCGTGATAATGCGTGGCGAATAAAGTTTTGGGTTTAAAATTCGACTGGTGTATATATTCTGCAATACTCCAAGCAATGGAAATACCATCATAAGTAGATGTGCCTCTGCCGATTTCATCTAATAAAATCAAACTTCTTGAAGTGAGGTTATTGATGATGCTAGCGGTTTCGTTCATCTCCACCATAAATGTACTTTCACCTCCGCTTAAATTATCAGAGGCACCAACTCGTGTAAATATTTTATCAGTCACAGGAATTTTTGCAGATGATGCCGGAACAAAACTACCCATGTGAGCCATCAAAGTAATTAGAGCCGTTTGGCGTAGAATCGCACTCTTACCACTCATGTTCGGTCCGGTTAGGATGATGATTTGTTGTTGCTCATCATCTAAAAAAACATCGTTGGTAATGTATGGTTCTCCAACAGGTAAATTTCTTTCTATAACCGGATGGCGGCAATCTTTGAGTTCAAGTGCATTGCCAGAATGCATGACAGGTTTTTTATAACCAAATTGTAATGCGTTATGAGCAAAACAATTCAGGCAATCGAGAACGGCCATCACATGTCCATTCACCTGCATGGGAGCGATATAGTCTTGCAATTCATTCAACAAATCCTGAAACAATTGTTGTTCAATTTGAATGATTTTATCTTCAGCACCCATAATTTTTTCTTCATACACTTTCAACTCAGGTGTGATGTATCTTTCTGCATTGGCTAAGGTTTGCTTGCGAATCCAAGTTTCAGGAACTTTTGATTTGTGCAAATTGGTGACTTCGAGATAGTAACCAAATACATTATTGAAACTTATTTTTAAAGAAGAGATGCCTGTGTTTATGGCTTCTTTTTGTTGGAGTTCTATCAGGTAATTTTTACCACCACTGGAAATGTTACGCAATTCATCCAATTCCTCATGAATGCCTGATGCGATGATACCGCCTTTTGCCACAAGAGCCGGAGGATTTTCATTGATTTCGCGGGTGATTTTTTCCATGATATAATCACATGGATTTAATGCGTCGCCAAGTCTTTTTAAATATTCGTTATTGGCATTGCTGCAAATTTCTTTGAGGTGTTTGGATTGTTGCAATCCTTTGGCGACTTGCAACACTTCTCTTGGATTGATTTTTTTTAATGGCACTTTGGCTGCCAACCTTTCCACGTCTCCGGCTTGTTTGATGTGCTGAATGATATTGGAACGTGTTTCAGATTCTTTAATTAAATATTCCACGGCATCCAATCTTTCATTGATGGCCGTAATGTTATTCAACGGCATCAGCATCCATCTTTTCAACATACGGGCACCCATAGGCGAACTGCTGTTGTTGATGGTTTTGAAAAGCGTGTTGGCCTGATCGTTATTAGAAATCAGTTCAAGGTTTCTGATGGTGAAACGATCCATCCACAAATGATCATCACGATTGATGCGTTGCAGTGCTGTGATGTGTTGTAAGTTGGGATGTTCGGTATCTTTTAAATAATGAAGTATGGCACCAGATGCGATAATACCCATTGGTAAATCTTCTACACCGAAGCCTTTCAAACTATGCGTGCCAAAATGTTTCAGCAAATTTTCCGTCGCATAAGCTTCTGTGAATATCCATTCATCAAGGTTGTAAGTAAAAAATGAATTGCCGAAATTTTCCTTGAAATATTTTTGTTTGTTGCGTTGAAAGATGACCTCTGCAGGTTGCAGACTTTGCAATAGTTTATCAGTGTATTCTTTGTCGCCTTCTGCAATAAAAAATTCGCCTGTTGAAATATCAAGAAATGCAATACCGATTTTATGATCTTCTAGGTGCAAAGCTGCCAGAAAATTATTGCTACTGTGTTCCAGCAATTTGTCATTGACAGCTACACCTGGAGTTACCAATTCTGTAACACCTCGTTTTACAATACCTTTTACGGTTTTAGGATCTTCGAGCTGGTCGCAAATGGCTACACGATAACCCGCTTTAACGAGTTTATGTAAATATGTGTCTAGCGCATGATGAGGAAATCCGGCAAGTTCCAAAGAAGAGGCATTGCCATTGTTTCGTTTGGTAAGTGTAATTCCCAAAACGGAAGAAGCGTTAATGGCATCCTGACCGAAAGTTTCATAAAAATCACCCACACGAAAAAGCAGGATGGCATCAGGATATTTCGCCTTGATGGCATTGTGTTGTTGCATTAACGGGGTTTCTCCTGAAGCTTTGGCCATGGTGGGCAAAAATAGGGATATGTATTAAAAGTTTCCGTTGTATTCGCGTTATTTTAAGCTGATTTTATCCACCGAATTTAATTTTGTTTGAATATTCACTCACCAAAAAAATCTGAACTACTTAACATCTTAAGGGTATCTGAAATGAAGTATTCCATTATCTTTGCGCCAAAATTCAAACATTGATGAAAAAAGCAATTTTAGCGGTATTGTTCTCTGTTTTTACAATTTTAAGTTCTCAATCACAGGCAACAAAAGGAATGGGGCAAAGCGACGCCGATGCCAAAAAAATACTCGATCAGGTTAGTGCCAAATTCAAGGCTTATAAATCAGTACAAGCTCAGTTTGTTTTGAAAATTGAAAACGGAAGTGGAAAAAGCTTGGGCAACAAATCAGGCAATGTGTATATGAAAGGCACCAAATATAGAATCAGCGCTTCTGGCCAGGAAATCTTTTCTGATGGTTCAAACATCTGGACTTACGAAAAAGCTGCCAACGAAGTAACCATCAATAAAATTGATCCCACAGCCAATTCAATTACTCCACAGAAGTTGTTTACTAATTTCTATGATAAAGATTTCTTGTATAAATTAAATGGAGTAGTCAAAGAAGGTGGAAAGAATTTACAAGAAATTGAATTGACGCCGATTGATAAAACAAAGCCCTTTTTTAAAGTGTTGGTTTATGTAGACAAATCGACTATTTATACTACAAAGGTGTTTGAAAAAACCGGCAATCGTTATACTTATAGTATCAACAACATGAAGACTAATGGTACCATTACCGATGATACTTTTGTTTTTGATGCTAAGAAATATCCCGGGGTGGAAGTGGTGGATTTGAGATAAGCTGGGACTAGGTCATCCATTTTTATTTTTGAATTTTCAATTTTGAATTAAATCTAGTATTGAGTGATGGATACGCTAGATAGGCTGGATGAGCTAGATAAGCGTTCAACTTCAAATTCAACACGCTCCTCAATTAGATTGTATTTTATTTTTATAATTAATTTCTTCTTATTATTTTTGTTCTCTATTCAATACCTACCAATACCGAATTATCCCCACAAGTAAAACTTTCAATTCCGTATGAAATATTCAGCAGGCTAATTTCAATATGAAATAAGCTGTGTAATGGTTTTGCCTTTTTTTAAAATTAAATTTTTTGAGATGAAATATTTATTGGTATCGGTGTGCTTTTTATTAATCATTCTAAGCAATGGGTTTTCGCAAACGATTTCAACAGGAACAGTGACTTCACCCAAATGTGCGGGCACAACTTTCAATCTTACGTATTCCAAATCAGGGACTTTTACTGTAGGGAATGTTTTTACAGCGCAGTTGAGCAATGGCGCGGGTTCATTTACAAGTCCTGTGAACATCGGCACGCTGACTTCAACATTAGCAGGTACTATTGTTTGTACCATCCCGGCAAATACACCATCAGGAACGGGTTATAGAGTGAGGGTTGTGAGCAGTACGCCGGCAAGGACGGGGAGTGTGAATAATAGTAATATCACTATCAACGCATTGGTGACACCTGACATTTCAATAAGTTCAACTGCTTCAGGTTCCATATGTTCATCAACTTCGGCAACATTAACGGCTATTGCTTTAAATGGAGGGACTTCTCCTGTGTATGCATGGTATAAGAATGGAGTTTCTGTCGGGACTAACAGTAACGTGTATTCGGGTTCTAGTTGGAATGACAAAGATTCTGTTTATTGTGTATTGACTAGCAATGCAAGTTGTGTGACCAATACAAAGGATACGAGTAATTTGAAGGTGCTGGATGTTTACAGAGATACATTAACATCATGGAGGAGGAGAAATGATTTGTTTCATCCAGAATTGAGCCATGAAGCAAATCCTGCATTTTCAATTGGAAATTATGGATATGTATTATTTGGTGATAGTATTTGGAGATATGATCCTAATAATGACCAATGGCAATCAATAACACAGTATCCTGGAGGTGCCATTGCTTCTGCCATTGAATTTACTATTGGGAATAAAGCTTATATAGGCTTTGGAAGTAATGGTGAATTTTATGAATATGATGTGGTTTCAAATGTTTGGACAGCTAAAGCAAACTACCCTGGTGGGTTGGGAAACAATTGTACGTTTTCTATAGATGATAAAGGGTATGTGACTTATAGAAATACTTTTTGGTGTTACAATTTGGCAAGTGACACTTGGGTTTCAAAAGCAAATATTCCATCCTCAAATGACCTGGGCTTAAATAATTACTATTATAAAGGATTTGCATTCAGTATTGCAGGAAAAGGATATGCTGGTGGTGGAATGTATTCTCCGGTCACATGGCGTCCAGGTGTTATAAATAATTGGTGTATTCCTACTGCTTATAAAAATGATTTTTATGAATATGATCCCTTGTCAGATATATGGACAAGAAAGGCTGATCAAATTGGAACTGGAAGTTTTAGTTTTGTTATAGGTAATTCTGCATATTTAGGATTGTTATCAGGTTACTTTGATGATTGCAGACAGGGCTATTACGTCAATTCCCAGCCATTATTTCATCAATACAACCCACTCAGTGACACTTGGTTAACTCTTGAAGATTTTGCCGGAATTGGTCGTTATAATTCTTTTGCGTTTTCAATAGGTGGGAGAGCATTTGTGGGTGGAGGCATTGAAAAAGGTTGGCTAAATCCTCCCGCAGAGGATACGTTATTCCACGACTTTTACGAATACAAAAACATTATTGCTACCGATTCCATTTACATTTCATATTGTCCTGGTCAAAACATCTCTTTATCATTCAACATCAATTGTAAAAATTTTAATGCTGGAAATGTTTTTACAGCCCAGATAAGCGACAGATATGGAAATTTCAATAATGGAAATGATATTGGCAATTTGGTATCTGTGAATTCCGGTTTCATAAACGCAGTCATACCTGGTGGTTTACCAAGCGGAGACAAATACAGAATCAGAATTGTTGCTTCCAATCCTTATTATATAGGTAAGGAAGTTCCTATTAATATCAAACCTATTGTAACGCCAATTTCAATAATCGGAAATTCAAATATTTATTTATGCAATCAGTCTCCTTATCATTATATAGTTGAAAATGCAAGCACAGCAAATTATGTATGGACTGTCACAGGTATAGGAAATACTATTATCGCAGGTCAAGGTACTAACGCAGTAGATTTAAATCTTTCATCAGCCGGATTATTGTCGGTTACTGCGTCTATCAATAATACTTGTGGAAGTACTTCAGCTTATTCAAATTTTACAATTCATAATGATTCTCCAAGTATTCCGCTTTCAATAAAAAAATATTTTAATCCTGATGCAGATGCTGATGCCACTGTAAATCAGTATTTACAGTCTGTTGTTTATTCAACAAATGTCGCAGATACTTTTAGAATCAAAAGGGTAAACAATGCTGTATCATATATTTGGTCGGTACCTGATTCTGCTTCAAAAACAATTGTAAATGACACAACTATTGCAGTTGTATTCTTTGATCGAATAAAATTTTCGCCCAATGTTCCTCAATATATAAAAGTCTCTTCTGTAACAGCCTGTGCAGTTAGTAACCCTTTCATGTTGCCATTAAACAGGAATGTTGTATTTCCCAAAGATGAGAATCGAATATATACAATTTGCAGCCGTCAAATTTTGAAACTGAGTGCTTCATATGACACGTTAAATACAGTGACTGACGCAGACGGTAATGTTTATCCAACAGTACAAATCGGCAATCAATTATGGATGGCAAAAAATCTGGCGGTTAGCAGTCCTGGTGCACTCGGATACCATACAAATTATGATGGTGCAAATCTTGGACTATTATATCCAGGGATTTCAGGGATTACACCTGAAGGATGGCATGTTCCTTCTGTATTGGAAATAAACAATCTTCAGAACCAACTCCAAAACAATAATGTTGCAGGAAAATTGAAGGAAGCAGGTGCTGCTCATTGGAATGCTCCGAACGATGGGGCAACAAATGAAACCGGATTTACAGCTCTGCCTGGGGGTAGTTATAATGAATATTTGTATGATTCCATTATGGGTATTGGAGATGCAGGAGTGTGGTGGACAAGTGATTTGAATCCTGTTTGGTGGGAGCATGGCTTTCCCTGGGAATATCATTGGGAATACTATCCTGTTTATTTTACGATAAATAATGGGAATCCTAATGTCAATTACTACTACACATCACAATTTTACTACCAGATGTATGCCTCAGTCAGATGCCTCAGAAACACACCAGCTCTTACCTACCTTTGGTCCAATGGTGCCACTTCTCGCACTATTTCTGTAAATCCTACAGCAAACACGACTTATTATTGCACTATTTCAGATGGGTTAGGATATGTAGTTGATTCTTTCAAAGTCAATGTTAGTCCATCCATCCCTTCCGCACCACTCACCATTTACGGAAGCACCGATGTGTGTTCATCAATCGCTTCCAACAGTGTAAGCACTCCCGTTAGATATTACATTCGTAAAGTAACAAACGCAACTTCTTATAGCTGGACAGTGCCAACCGGCGCTGCCATCATTGCAGGACAGGGCGACACAGCAATTGATGTAACCTTTAGCAGTAGTTTTGTATCTGGTTCTATTTCTGTAAAATCGATTAACGGTTGTGGCAGCAGTACTGCTACAAGATCACTTACGGTTTATAAGAGAATCGCTGCCACACCTGCTGCCATTCAAAAAGAATTTTCACCTGTAACCATTGCTGCTATAACTAATGTTTGTGGTATAAGCTCATCAGTGTACAGAATTAAAAAAGTGACTTATGCAACTTCTTACAATTGGTATTTGAATCTTGGAACCCGAGCAACTATCACCCATATCAATGCGTCTGGTGTTAATGACACTGCTGTAATAGTTACTTTCCTCAGTGGTTTCAGTAAAGACACGTTGTCTGTAAAATCAGTTACCGCTTGCAACTCTAGTTCAGCAAAAACAGTGATTCTAAATGCAAGTTTGTTACCTCCTGCAGTAACAGCAATCAATGGCAAACTGACTCCTTGCATTGGAGATATTGGATTTTATTCTGCAACCGCAGCACTACCAACATCAACACAATCCTCTATAAGTGTCTACCGTTGGACAAAACCCAATTATACCACCATCATTTCAGCGGCTTCGGACAGCTCATACATCAATCTTCAATTCAATACAGGATTTACGGGTGGCAACATTACGGCAAAAGGACAAAGCTCATGCGGAATTGTAGGGGCAGTAAAATCTGTATCACTACAGTATCTAACACCAACACCAACGTCTATTACATCAAGTACCGGTGTTTATAATGCATGTATTGGAACATCGGTTACTTATACAGCAGTGGTGCCAGCTCCGACAACAACACAAAGAGCTGCTAACGTTTACAGATGGACGAAGCCTAATAACACAATAATTCTTAGTGCATCTGCTGATAGTTTATCAATAACATTGCAATTCAATGTGGGATATATTGGTGGAAGTTTGAGTGTTAAAGGTCAGACAGCTTGTGGCATTACAGGGACTGCAAAAACACAGGCGCTTACGCATACGGCTTGTCCAACAGGAACTAAAATTAATCCTATCACAATCAATCAAAACGAAAACAATTTTAATGTTACTATTTATCCTAATCCAACAACTACAGAGTTTAATTTGAAAGTGGAAGCATCAGATATAAATAAGCAAGTAAGCATTAAAATCAGAGACGTAGAAGGTAGATTATTAAAAACCATTTATGCCATGCCTAAGCAAAACGTATCATTTGGTAGTGATTTGATACCGGGAGTGTACATGTTGGAAGTGAATGATGGCAATAATAAAAAATCAATCAGGGCAGTAAAATATTAGTCTAATAAAATTCAGGTTTGCTTTTACATAATTCTATAATTAAAAGCAAACCTTTTTCATTTCCCCCACCTATACGTTTTCACCGGCAATCCGGCTAAATCAATTACCCTGTCAACCACCGTCGCAACAACATCTTCAATGGTTTTGGGTACACTGTAAAACGAAGGTGTAGCCGGACAAATAATACCTCCAGCCAATGTAATCGTTTCCATGTTTTTGATGTGAATCAGATTGTAAGGTGTTTCTCTAGCCACACAAATCAATTTTCTTCGTTCTTTCAACACCACATCCGCAGCTCTTGTAATCAAGTCGTTTGAAATACCTCCGGCGATTCTTCCTAATGTGCCCATGCTGCAAGGAATAATAATCATAGTGTTGTATTGTCCCGAACCCGAAGCAAAAGGTGCATTGAAATCTTCTTGTGTGTAATATTTTACAGGCAGGTTTTTATAACTGTCATCACCCAATTCTGTTTGCCAAACTTCTTTAGCATTGGTGGTCATCAGCAAAGACAATTCGTCAATCTTGCCTTCCATTTGCAACAATTTGTTCAATAAAACTTTAGCGTAAATGGCTCCACTGGCACCTGTTACTGCGACGACGATTTTTTGCATTTTTAGTTCGAGTTGATGATTATTGTTTATAAAACAAAATTAAAGGCGAAAAGTTGATTAATTTTAGATTGTTTGGTGTTTGGTGTTTGGCGTTTTTCGTTTGACCTATTCCCGAACATAAATCTTAGGAACCATGCTCCAACGCAAACTCTCTCTCTTCCAATCTACTGTCCTCAATATGATCGACATGGTGGGCATTGGTCCGTTTGTAACATTGCCGATTGTGATGGGCTACATCGGAGGTATGTACATGTATGCGTGGATAGCAGGTGCATTGCTGTCTTTGGTAGATGCGATGATCTGGAGTGAACTGGGTGCAGCTTATCCATTAGCAGGAGGCAGTTTTAATTTTTTGAGCGAAGCTTATGGTCAAAAAAAAGGCGGCAACCTGATGAGCTTTTTATATGTTTGGCAAACAGTGATTCAGGCTCCGTTGGTGGCAGCTTCTGCGGCAATAGGATTTTCAACTTACTTCATGTATTTATTTCCTGAATTGCAGGTATGGCAGCAAAAAGCCGTTTCG
The DNA here is from genome assembly GCA_947452875.1 of Chitinophagaceae bacterium. Taxonomy (GTDB): domain Bacteria; phylum Bacteroidota; class Bacteroidia; order Chitinophagales; family Chitinophagaceae; genus Ferruginibacter. The sequence goes on along the minus strand of CANGEZ010000022.1, from coordinate 5,785 downwards.
GGAGCTGTGATAATATTTATAACCATCTTGTTATATAGAAAAATTGAAAGCATAGGAAAAATTGGCGTCTTACTTTGGGTTGGCGTTCTGGCCACTTTGGGCTGGATTATTTTTGGTGGCATTGCTCATGGGAATATTTTAGCACCTTTGAAAGAACTGCCTTCTAGCTTTAGTTTTAATACACTAGTGTCATTTGCGTTCGGACAAGCCTGTGTGAAGACGATTTACAGTTATCTCGGTTATTATAATGTCTGTCATCTCGGAGGAGAAATCATCAATCCCGGAAAGAACATTCCCAAAAGCATGTTCATTTCAGTTTTTGGAATTGCCATTTTGTATTTATTAATGAACATGAGTATAGGTTCTGTGATTTCCTGGCAGGAAATAAAATCATGGCAGGATAGTGGTGTCAATAATTTTGTGATCAGTATTTACATGGAAAGATTGTATGGCAAAACAGCTGCATTGGTGGCAACCGTCATGATTTTATGGGTGGCGTTGGCTTCTTTATTTGCCGTATTGCTTGGCTATTCAAGAGTGCCGTATGCAGCAGCAGTCAATGGTGCCTTCTTTAAAGTATTTGCCAAATTACATCCTACTAAAAACTTCCCCTACGTATCACTGTTAGTATTGTGTGGAATAGCTTTTGTATTTAGTCTGTTGTTCAGAATGGGCGAAATTATCAGTGGTATTTTGGCTATGAGAATCGTAGTGCAGTTTATCGGTCAGGCTGTTGGTGTGATGATATTGCGAAAAAGAAAAGGAACAGCAGATTTGCCTTTCAAAATGCCTTTGTACCCATTGCCGGTGATTATGGCGATACTCATGTGGCTGTTTATTTTCTATGCAACAGGAACTGCGGTAATTACTATGTTTTTGATTGTAGCGGGAAGTGGGGTGGTGGTGTTTTTCTTACGAAAGGTTACAAAAGTTCAAAAGGTTCAATAAGTTTAAAATGTTTTCCCGAATGGAATAAACTTCTTGAACTTATTGAACCTTTTAAACCTATTGAACAATTTTAGATTGCTTCCGCCATATTCGGAATATCCGCCGCTTTATACAACCCCGCATCCAGTTTTTTCTTGGTTTCTTCAAATGCTTTTAATGTTGCATCGATGTCTTCAAAACTATGAACTGCTGTAGGGATCAATCTATAAATAATATCTCCTTTTGGAATTACAGGATAAACAACAATACTGCAGAAAATATGATAATTCTCTCTTAGGTCCATTACCATTTGTGTGGCTTCAGGAACATCACCTTTCATGTAAATAGGCGTTACCGGAGAATTGGTGTTTCCGATATCAAATCCTCTTTCTTTTAATCCTGATTGCAAGCGTGCAACATTATCCCATAATTTTGTTCTCAATTTCGGCATGTTGATAGTCATTTCCATGCGCTTCAACATTCCTTCCACAATCATCAAGGGAAGACTTTTTGCAAAGATTTGAGAACGGGTATTGTAACGTAAATATTTAATCACAGCTTTCGGTCCGCTGATAAATGCGCCGATACTTCCCATACTTTTTACAAAGGTGCTGAAGTATAAATCGATTCCCGCTTGACAACCTTGTGCTTCATCTGCACCGGCACCTGTTGGTCCCATGTAGCCATAGCCGTGAGCATCATCAATTAATATTCTGAATTCGTATTTCTGTTTTAAGGCAACGATTTCTTTTAGGATTCCTTGTTCGCCATCCATTCCAAAAACGCCTTCTGTAATCACTAAAATTCCACCACCATTTTTGGCAGCTAATTCTTTAGCTCTTTGCAATTGCTTTTCGCAATCTTCAATATCATTGTGTTTGAACGCATAGCGATGTCCCATATGCAGTCGGACGCCATCTACTATACAAGCATGTGCTTCAGCATCATAAACAATCACATCTCTGCGGTTTACCAAAGCATCAATGCAACTCATAATTCCCTGATATCCGAAATTGAGCAACATGGTATCTTCTCTGCTTACAAACTGACTGATTACTTTTTCTAATTCTTCATGCTTGGTAGTGTTACCACTCATCATTCTGGCACCCATTGGATTCCCCATGCCATAAGCAGCAGCAGCTTCCGCATCTACTTTTCTTACTTCTGGATGATTTACCAATCCTAAATAGTTATTCAAGCTCCAAACAATCATTTCTTTTCCTCTGAATTTCATTCTGGGGCCTAATTCTCCTTCTAATTTTGGAAATGCAAAATAGCCATGAGCTCTGTCCATATGCTGACCAATTGGTCCGCCATCTTTTACCAGTTTTTCAAAAACATCCATCGATATTTAATTTTTTGGTGGTTAGTTATTGGTTTATGCTGCAAAAATAAGGCTTTGAAGCTAAAATCCGTAACATTCAAGCAACATACATAATGCTCTTGTGAACAAGTTATCTTCTGTTATCTTTGTTCAAATTTTTGAAAATGAAAAGAGCATTGAAAATTTCTACGATTTTTGTTTTACTGCTTGCAGCATTTTCTGTTCATGCACAGAAAAAAAAGGCATTAGTGTTACCTGAGGCTATAGCTTCGCATCCTAAATTGGTAGTTGGTTTGGTAATCGATCAGATGCGTTGGGATTATCTTTACAAGTTTGGTGCATTATATAGCAATAACGGCTTCAAGCGCTTGCTAAAAGATGGGTTTTCATGTGATAACACAATGATTACACATATGCCTACATTTACAGCTGTTGGACATGCCGGAATTTATACTGGAAGTTATCCTTCGATTCATGGAATTGTTGGAAATAACTGGGTGGAAAAAATCTCCGGTAAATATGTTTATTGTGTAAGTGACAGCTCAGTATCTAGTGTTGGAACAGATAATGATGAAGGTAAGATGAGTCCTAAAAATATGTTGTCTAACACCATAACCGATGAGTTAAGAGTTAGTAATAATTTTAAGTCAAAAGTCATTGGCATTTCATTGAAAGAAAGAGGCGCCATATTACCTGCAGGACATAGTGCTAATGCGGCTTATTGGTTTGATGATAAAAAAGGCAACTGGATTTCAAGTTCTTATTATATGAACATATTGCCGGATTGGGTAAACAATTTTAATGGATTGAAACAACCCGAAGGTTTTGTAAATAAGGAATGGAACTTATTGTATCCTGCCAGTACTTATTCATTGAGTGCACCAGATCAGGAAAGTTATGAAGGCACAATTCCCGGAGAAAAATCAACTGCCTTCCCTCATTTGCTTAACCTTGATAAAGAAAAGAAATATGTAGCATTTAAATACACACCTTTTGGAAATACATTCACATTGGATTTCGCAAAAACTGCAATTCAAAAAGAAAATTTAGGGAAAAGTAATGTAACAGATTTTCTAGCTGTTAGTCTTTCATCAACTGATTATATTGGTCATTTGTATGGTCCCAATTCTATGGAAATTGAAGATACTTATTTAAGACTCGATAAAGACATTGCAGACTTCTTGCATTTTATGGATTCAAGTTATGGGAAAAACAATTATTTGATTTTTCTGACTGCAGATCATGGGGTAGCGCATAATCCTGATTTTCTCAATCAAAATAAAATACCTGCCGGAAAATTTGATGCTAAAGACATGATTAAAGAAATAAATGATTCTTTACAATTAAAATTCAATGTGAAAAATGGCATTTCAAGGTATGAAAATTTTCAATTGTATATTAATTACGATGCCTTTAGAGATCGAAATGACACAGAAAGTATAGAAAATCTGACCATAGTAAATTTTGTAATACGATTGCTAAACAAAAAACCATATGTACTGGAATCCTATTATTTGCATGACTTGAGTAATATCAATATGCCTGAACCCTTAAAGCAAATATCATTGAATAGTTATTATCCACTGAGAAGTGGGGACATTCAATTAATACCCAAGCCTAATTATTTTGATGGAGGCAAAACAGGTACTACTCATGGTGATTGGAATCCTTACGATGCTCATATACCATTGGTTTGGTATGGCTGGAATATCAAATCAGGGCGCTCTCATAAAGAAGTCCACATGACTGATATCGCAGCAACTTTGGCGGCTTTGCTTGATATACAAATGCCTAATGGATGTGTGGGGAAAGTGATTGAGGAAGTGGTGAAGTAATTTGGTGATTTGGTAATTTGACAATTAGTCAATTATTGATTTGTCGATGAATTATCTAGTTCGAAATCTTTTTTAATGTCATATTTAAAGTTTAGAATAAGACAAAATTTCATTTTAATGTTTCTGTTTTTATAATGGAACAATGTTTGTGTTTCTTGAATAAAAAAAATAACATGGCATCAATCTCCGGTAACAATGAAGTCACCCATCAAATTCTCATTTCAAATATCATTTTTCATACAAGATTGCATCTGCAAGAAAATGGATGGGACTATGATTATTTTGTTGCGCCTGAAGTTGTGGTGAAGAACTCAAAAATTACCAACAAATATATCATTCCTGATATTGTAATTGTGGAGGACGGAAAAAGCTGGAACAATCCTATCATTATCATTGAGGTTACCAAAAAAAGGGGATTCAATGAAGTCCAAAAAAAAATATTAAATGCGCTTAGAAATATTGATTCATTGAAATACGCATATATAATAGACTATGATACTCCGGATAGTTACCAAGCATTTGTAGATGAAAACAATGAAATAGTTGAATACTATGGAGACTTAGGTTGTGGATTACTCGATTTTAATTTTACAGATTGTTTAAGAGGATGAAAGAAGACTAATTTTCATTATACTTTTGGATTATCTGTCCATTCAGTCAAGGTTGCCCAATTTTCAAAATCATTTTTAAGTTCTTCCAATTTAAGTTTGGCACCACGAAGTGCTCCCGCTCCCAGCAATAAACGCAATGGCGGATTTTCTGTTTCCACAATTTGAATCATTGCTTGAGCCGCACGATCTGGATCGCCTGGTTGATTGCCACTAGAAAGTCTTATATCTCCCATGTTTTTCCTGGCGGTTGCATTATAGTCATCAATATGAACTTTTGTATCATTCGCCGATCTTCCCGCCCAATCTGTTCTAAATCCACTTGGTGCAATGATGGTTACTTTTATGCCTAAAGGACTTACTTCTTTATACAAGGCTTCGCTCAATCCATCCACTGCATATTTTGTGGCGTTATAATAACCAACTCCTGGATAAGAACGTAAACCGCCAATGGACGCAATGTTTAAGATATGACCGCTTCGCTGAAGGCGCATCTGCGGAAGTACTGCTTTTATCATGTCGCCCAATCCAAATACGTTGATGTCAAACATGTTTCTGATAGCTGCATCTTCGCTTTCTTCCACTGCTCCAAAATAGCCGACACCGGCGTTGTTTACGAGTACATCTATTTTTTGAAAACGTTGAATGGTTTGTTCAACTGCTTGGTTAATTTCCTCAATTTTAGTTACATCCAATTTAAGAGGTAGGGCATTTTCAGGAAACTGCTGAATGATATCTTGAATGTCGTTTGTATTTCTGGAACCAACGGCTACAAAGTCTCCTTTTCTCAACACGGCAATTGCTAATGATCTTCCAAATCCGGTAGAACAACCTGTAATGAGCCATACTTTTTTCATAGTCTAAAATTTGATTGCAAAAATAGGCAGAAAATGACGGCGAATTTTATTTACTTTAAATCTAGAATTGTTTAAATAACATGGAATAGGTAAAATAAAAAACCCCGGCAAATGCCGAGGCTTTGATTTTTTTGTTGGGTTACTAGGATTCGAACCTAGACAGACAGAATCAAAATCTGTAGTGCTACCTTTACACAATAACCCAATCATTTTCCAAAAATTAAATTTTGGATT
>CANGEZ010000021.1 GCA_947452875.1 Chitinophagaceae bacterium | reverse complement strand
TGCTGATGAATACATCTGGATGTTTGGAAACAACAATCCAATTGCAGTAAACGATACCATTACAACTCACAAATTTTCTTCTTTAGGAAATAAAACAATTAAAGTCACTTCAAAACAAAACAATTGTCCCGGCGATACTATTTCTATGGTGGTAAATGTAATTGGTGCTATTGCAAAATTCAGCTATCAAAATACTTGTGATGATAAGAGGACTTTTCAGTTTAGCAATACAAGCGCTGGACGAAGACTTACTTACAGCTGGGATTTTGGTGATGGTTCTACCAGTAATTCACCCAATCCAACTAATACCTTTCCTAGAGTAGGTGCTTTTAATACAATGCTAAAAGTTGTTGATACGAGTTCCAGTTGCTCAGACTCTGCGAATATTACTATTTATACAGCCACGCCTATGTTGCTTAATTCTGCACGATCAATTTGTATAAATAGCAATACCATTTTTAGAATCATCAATAATTATTCCAATTCAAATGCTTCACAAACTTGGTATCTGTTGAGTAATTTGATTGGACCTAATGCTGATTCTTCACAAAATATTTTGGCCACAAGACTAGGGAATTACAACAATTACGTTGTCATCGATAATGGAATTTCATATTGTGCCGACACTTTATTTCTTGACCACCAAATTGTAGTAAAAGGACCAAACGTAAATTTCACAGCAGATAATAACAACTGCCTTAATCAACCTGTAAGCCTCAATAACTTATCCAGTTCATATATACCTAGTGACGTTATAAACAGTTTTATCTGGAATTTTGGTGATTCCTCTGCATTAATAAATGCCATCCAACCTGGATTTTACAACTATCCAAAAGAAGGGAATTACACCATTTCTTTAACTGCCATAGATAACAATGGATGTAAGGATACGCTTTCAAAAAACATTGATGTAAGACCGATGCCGTTCATCTGGATTATGCCAAGAGATGCGATGTATTGTGCTGGCAATTCAGATACGTTGATTGGATATACTAGCGACGATATTCTTTGGAGAACGTCTATTCCTATTCAAGGGTTATGCAACAATTGCGACAGTAGTTTTATTACAGCAGTTCATAGTGCAAGTATTTATGCTACTGTAAAAAACAGTTATAATTGCATTTCTTCTGATAGTATTTTCATTAAAGTGTTTGAACCTTTTTCTGCAACAGCCATTCCCGATAAGGTTTATGTTTGTGAAAAACAAATCGCCACATTACAAGTTGGCCCTCCAAATAAAAAAGTAATTTGGAATCCAACTTTAGAACTTGATAATCCAGTAAGTTATTCTCCTGTAGTTTCAGCATCAGCTACGAGAACCTACCTTGCTACCCTTACAGATTCTGCTGGTTGTTTCAGCAGCAGCAAAGAAATCACGGTAAATTTAAAATCAAATGCTGAAGTTGATTTGCCTTCAACACTTTTTCTACCCTATAATGCTAATTACACCATAACACCTAATTACAGCAGTAATATTGTAAGTGCCTTATGGAGCCCTGCAATTGGATTAAATTGTAGCACTTGTATGTTTCCTCAAACTACTATAGATGGTACAAAAACTTATAGTTTGAAGGCAACAACTGACAGTGGTTGTTTTATCACTAAAACCATCACCCTTGTTGTGGAATGCAATAACGCCTATCTTTTGATGCCCACTGCATTTACTCCCAATAACGATGGCACCAACGACGTGTATTATCCTTTATCATTTGGGATTAAACACATTAAGCGATTTGCCATATTCAACAGGGCAAGCCAATTAGTTTTCGAAAGAAGAAATTTCTTACCCAATGAAAGGCCATCGGGCTGGGACGGGAAATTTAAAAATGCTGACCAACCCATGGGAACCTACATTTATATTATCGAAGCCGATTGCGATTTAGGCCAAACTACATTTAAAAAAGGCAGTTTCATCCTCATTAGGTAAGTTTTTTATAGAAAAATATAAAATCACAATTTTGTAACAAATAGTTTTTTAAATTGCGTACGAATAAAATCGTATTATGCTAAAAGATAAAGCTATAAAACCAACAGAAAGTGAATTAGAAATCCTTTCAGTATTATGGGATTTGAAAAAAGCTTCTGTGAGAATGGTTCATGAAAAGCTAAGTGAACACAAAGATTCAGGCTATACCACCACTTTAAAACTTATGCAAATTATGCATGAGAAAAAGCTGGTTACAAGAGATGATTCAAGTAAGACCCATATCTACGAACCTGCTGTTTCAAAAGAAAACACACAAAATCAATTTCTTCATAGAATGATAGACAACCTTTTCAGTGGTTCATCTACCGAATTGGTTTTACAGGCACTTGGCCATCAAAATACGACTCAGGAAGAACTATTAAAAATAGAAGCCTTAATCAAAACGCTTAAGTCAAAACAATAAGCATGAATTTGTTTTCAACTGCATTATTACTCACTTTATTTCATAGTCTTTGGCAATCGCTATTGATTTGGATTTATATTAATATCGACAGTCTCCTTTATAAAAATCAGTCACCCGATTCCAAAACAAAAAAATTACTATTACTTCTAGGCACTCAATTTTTTGTTTCCATTACTACTTTTTTCATTACTTATAATTCAAGTGAACTTACTCATTACAGCATCACACTTCTGCCTCAAGTTTTTACTTTAAATAACTTCATTGCGACAATTGCTCCATATCTGACAATTGCGTATTTCATTGTTTTGCTCACAAAATCATCAATCACTTTGGTGAAATGGATGAAGTTTAAGCAGCAATTCATGAGCAACTTGGTTAAGCCTAATGTAGATATCAAACTCTTTACACTTCAGAAATCATTTGAATTAGGCATTAAAAGAAAAATAAAAATTTGGTATACACATCATATCAGCAGTCCAGTAACATTTGGCTATTTCAAACCGATTATTTTAATGCCGCTGGCTTTAATGTCAAAATTAAGTATTGTAGAAACTGAAGCTTTGATTTTACATGAGTTGACTCACATAAAAAACAATGATTTTCTTTTCAATTGGTTTTTAATTGTGAATGAACATATTTTCTTCTTCAATCCTTTCATTAAAAGAATCTGCAATCAAATCAAATGGGAAAGAGAATTAAGATGTGATTTGCAGGTATTAGATTATGATTACAATGAAATCACTTATGCTGAATCATTGTACAAAGTGGCAATTCCAGTACAGTCCAATACATCAGGTATATTTCTGGCTGCCGTTTCAAACAGATTTTCATTGTTAAAACGAATTGAATTTTTCACTTCATCTAAGCAAATTAAAACTAAGCCCTCATGTATCCAGCAAATTACATTTTCATTTTCTATGTTGATATTGGTGCTGATGCTAACAACATCTGTGTACTTTAATGTGACTTCTAATTTAAAAAAAGTACAAAGTATTTCACATCAAATTGCTAATTCAAAAAATGCGGCCATTGTTACAAATAACAAAATCATTGCTGTTAGAAAAGAAATACATGCTGAAAATAAGTCTGTAAAAAAGACATTACCAAAAATCAATCAAATTACCGTTGAACAAAAAAACCTACCAATAACTCAGAGCAGCATTCAAAACGATATTAATGTGGATTTGATGAAAGAAAATAAAGCGGTTTCATATATTAGACATAAAGAAAAGACTGCTAGAAACGAAAAGCAAATTATTGTAAAAGAAGAAAACCCTGCAACAGGAGAAGTAGTTACCAAATCATATCAACTCATAAAACGTAATGGTATCTGGGAATCAACATTGCTTTGGGTAATAACAGAAAAACCAAGCGATTTGAATTTGAAGAAATCAGGTAATTTGGAACATGCTGTTCAGTAAATAATTATCACGTTCTGTATTTCGATGAAAATAAATCATTTAATTAGGGATTAGGAATTAGGAATTGGGAATTGGGAATTAGGGATTAGGGATTGGGATTGAGTTTTGGAATTGCTAGCAAGTGACATGACTCAAAGCAGCGGTTACATCTTTTCCTGAAAGGAACCTTTTGAACTACTTGAACTCCTGCCTGCCGGCAGGCAGGTATCAAACCTTTTGAACCAATACTCCGATTACGAATCGTCCATTTCAATAGACATTGTTAACAAGGGAATGACGAGGTCAAAAGACCTTCGTCAGCATATCTAGTTATCCAGAGTCTAGCCTATCCAGCCTATTATCTAGCCTATCCAGCTTATCCAGCCAAACTAACTTCCCCTACCACACATTCTTAGGACAACTATCTCCATATTTATTTCCAAATATAAAGCCCACCATAATCTCGTGAGTATTTCCGGTGTAGTTTTTCAGGCGACTGGTTGTTGAAACTTCGTAAGAATAAGTAGCATTAATAGTGTTTGAAACATTGAGACCAAGAAATGCAGCATAACCAGAAATAAAATCAGAGAATCTGTAACTGGCACCCGACCATAATAAGTCTTTGTACTGCAGTTTTACGTTTACATGACCTCCGGATAATTGTGGTTTCCAATACTGATACATTACTGAAGGCAGCAAATTAAATTCATCATTTAGATTAAAGCGATAGCCAGCTGTAACAAAATAATTTGGCGTGTAATAGTCACCGTAACGATCATTTTTTACAAAGCTATTTTTACCTGGGATGACATTTAAAACAGATACTCCCGCAAAATAATGTTTGGAATACAACCAAAGACCAGCGCCTAATTCAGGTTTTATTTTTGAAAGTTCATTACTAGCATATCCAATGGCAGGATCATTGGGATCGAGATTACCGAAATATATCTTTGACCTGTCCAGATTAACACTAGACATACCTATATTGATTCCTGCAGCAAGTGTTGTTCTTGTTGTTATTGGCTGATGATAGGCATAGCTTCCATAAATAGACCAGCGATTAATATAACCAGCCTTGTCGTTCATGATGGTCAAACCTATTCCATGATGAGCAGGTGGTGCCGTATATTGAGCCCAATAATCTTTTCCTCTAGGATTTTCTCCTTGCATTTCAAATGAGGTTGGAGAGGATGATCTGGTGTCCGCTTTACCTATAGGACCTTGAATGGTCACATATGAAGTAACCGGTGCGCCTGATATACCCGTCCATTGATTTCTAAAACTGACCCTGGCATCCGTATAATTTTCAATACCAGCAATGGCAGGATTTAAAATAAAATTATTAAGAATATATTGCGTATAAGATGGTTTTGCCTGTGCGTTTAGCTTCACAGAAAACAACACCATCAAAATAATTGTATAAAAAAACTTCATTGCTTATTTCGTTTCAAATTCCACGTTACTTAAACATTATTTAATTATTGTGATATAACCGGTAACAGGTGCCCTACCACTTTCAGGCTCTATGATATAATAATAAGTGTCCACCGGTAAAGCCTTGCCAGATTTGGTTCCATCCCATGGTTTCAAATAACCTGCTGATTCAAATACCAACTGTCCAGTTCTAGTAAAAACCTGAATTTTGGCTTTTGGATAATCTTTGAGATATTCAATCTCCCATGTATCGTTGATGCCATCTTTATTCGGCGAAAAAGTATTTGGTATCAAAGGCATTTTCAATACGGTAATGTGCACCTGATCTAAAGTTGGACAACCGCCAATACCGGTAACCGTTAGTGTATAGGTAATATCATTTATAGGCGCACATATAGGATTGAGGACACTCGTATTATTCAGATATGTATTACTAGTCCAGATATAATTCAAATCAATACCTGAAGCTGTTGCTTGAAGTGGAGCACTTGATCCTTCTAGTATTTGTAAATCAGGACCAGCACTAGCAACAGGATATGGATATACATGGAATGCTTTAATCATGGTGTCACTCGCACAACCATAACTGTTAGTAATGTAATGCATCACGTCATACAAACCAATACTATTGTAAGTATGTGAAGCTTGTTGAGCCATTGAGCTTGAACCATCATCGAAATTCCAATACCATTGAATTAATGAACCATCCATTGGATTACTAAGATCATTCATTCTTACATTATCTCCGATACATACACTAGGTTTTGTAAAATTGAAATCTGCATGTGGCTGAGGATGAATGGTATTGACAGCAATGATTGTATCATCAACACAAAATGCACCACTGGTAACTTTAAGTTTTACATTGTATGGACCTGTTGTATTATAAATATGAGAAGGATCCATAGCAACAGAAGCATTCGATGCGCCAGAACCTGCATCACCAAAATTCCATAAATAAGAGAATGTATTTTGAGTGCCGTCTGCGATATAAGAGTTGTTATTAAATTGAATTCTTGCATTTGGCAAACAAGCGGTATCTGTAAATTGAAAACTTGCTACTGGCTGAGGATTGATATGCAACTCTTTTGTTCTTTGTAAACTATTACAACCATTGTTGGTGGTTACTATCAGTTGTACGTTATAATCACCTGCAGTTGCAAACGTATGTGTGAAATTCGAATTCAAATTTCTAATCAAGACAGGTGTTGCGTCATTGAAATTCCATGCCCATGTTGTAAGTGTGCCAACAGGAGCTGAAGAAGTATCTGCAAATGTGATGGCTCTACCTTCACAAAACGGTGACACATAGCCGAAGTTCGCAACAGGCGGTACAAGTATTTTAATATTTTTATCAGCAGAATCTGAGCAACCTCTGTTTGAGGTAAACACATAATGAAGTGAAAAAGTTCCATCTCCAGTAATGGCAGGATTAAAAATACCTGCAGTTGAAATCCCAGGACCACTGAAAGCATACGTACCCGGCACTCCTCCTATTTCACTAGCTTGTGTGATTTGGAATGGCGAAATATAACGGCATGTATCCGGTATTACATTGAACTGAACTTTTGGTGCCGCATTAATGGTTATATCTTGGAAGAAATCATTAACACAAGTTTCTCCGGAATAAGCCCTGAATCTGATTTTATAAGTTCGGGTAAGTGGATTCTGGAAATTATTGTAAAGGTGAGCATATATTTTATTGGGGTAAGGTAAATCATCAGTTTCAAAAATTGATGGATTACCAATTACATCCCAATAAATATCTACTTTAACAACAGAACCTACGTTTACTGTCGAAGTATTTTTAAATCTAACAGAATCGTTTGCGCATAATCTTGTTGGATTTAATACTTGCAAACCTGCAACCGGAATATCACCATTCACAAAAAACGATTGTACAATGGTATCCACACAACCCGAGTTGGTAGTTACAATCAATTTTACATTTTTGGTACCAATGGTATGATAACTATGTCTAGGGTTTTGTAAAGTTGACGTATTTAAAGCACCACTAGTTGGATCACTGAAATCCCAAAGCCAATTGGTAATGATACCACCCGCAACCGAACTGGTATCAGTAAATTGAGCATAAGTATCAGACAAGCAAACTTCGGGATTGATGAAACCTGCAACAGGTAATGGATTAATAGTAACCGGTATGGTAATCTCAGGGCTAAAGCAATCATTACTTGTTTTGATATACAACTTCACTTGATAAGTACCAGGCAAAGCAAAATTATGAATTGGGTTTTGAGTGGTTACAACAGGTGTTGCATCTCCAAAATTCCAATGCCATTCTGCAATCGTTCCTGAGTATGGAATAGATAAGTCATTAAATTGAATTGTTCTTTCAGGACAAGCTGGAGGATTGTAACTGAAATTTGCCAATGGCTCACGGTAAACAGTAATCGTTACCACAGCATTTTGATTTTGGATACATTGTGTGCTGCTGGCATCCTGAACACTGATTAATTGATAATTATAAACACCAGCTATTGAAGTTGGTGCTGTTACCAAAACGCTATTACCAGATGTTGTAGTGACTGTTAGATTTGGACCACCATTAATATGATATGTAAATGTATACGGTGCAGTTCCATTGGCTCCTGTAAATTCAATATCGGGAGCTGTTGCATTCAAACACAATGCAGTTGCACCGCTAATGGTAGCCGTTGGTAAAGGATTAACCGTGATTACCACTGTTCCGGCTTGTATTTGAGCACATGCAGTTGAAGAACCATCCACTACATTCAATAATGTGTATGTAAATGTTCCGACGATATTTGTAGGTGCATTTATCGTGGCTACATTACCGGTAGAAACAACAGTTTGAGTGGGCCCATTATTTATTTTATAAGAAAAAGTATAAGGCGCTGTTGCTCCAGCACCTGTAAACGTAATTACAGGAGAAGTTGCATTTTGGCAAACAGCTGTAGTTCCTGCGATTATAGCTGTAGGCAATGAATTTACAGTTATTACCGAAGGCGTCGCATTTTGCAATTGTAAACAAGTTGAACCCTGAATACTGTTAAGTGTATAATTGTAAATACCTGGTGTAGATGTTGGTGCAGTAATTGTTGCCGTATTTGTGGTTGAATTCAGTGCTTGACTTGCACCACCATTAATTGAATAATTGAAAATAAATGGCGAAGTCCCTGAAGTTGCGTTAAAGGTTATTGTTGGCGCTGTTGAATTTGCACACACAGCAGTCGTTCCTGTAATAGTACCGTAAGACAAAGGATAAACCGTTACACTTATCGTGGTATCACTTACACAACCAACATTGGTTACTAAGGAAAAATTGACATTATAAGTTCCCGGTGTTGTAAATAAATGTGAAGGATTATGAGAAGTAGAGGTATTAGTATCATCAAAATCCCAGTTCCATATGTAAGAAAAAGTATTGCTGGAATAATTGGTGATGTCTGTAAATAAAACAGGATCATTTACACAACCGTTATTAGCCCAAGCGAATTTTACTTTTGCAGGGTTGTACACATACAAATCATAATCTGCGACAAATGAATTACCACATCCTTCAACAGAATTGGTACCGCCATTGATGCTAATTTGGTAAGAACTAGAATCTAAAGAAGGATTATTTACATTGAAATAGTAAAATGTTGGCAAATGGTAACACCAATATTGCTGAGAACCTTCTACGTGAATAGAATCAAATATTGTTGTGGGGTCACTAATAGTGACGTTAGTATTAGGAGTTTGATAAGGCGAATTATGAAAATCAACACTCAAAGATGTGGGTTGAAAAGGGAAAGTAAGTGTCAGATATGCATTGGTTCCTGAACATGCTACAGTAGACCCAGAAATATTGAGTGGATTGTATGCTCTGATGGGAACAAAAGGTTTGATATTTGTACCCGCATTATAGCCATAAGACTCAGCACTTCCGAAACCATAAGCAATGGCATTAAATCCAGAATCCGATTCTATGGTATGAACACCTGAAGATGCCAATTGTGTGCTTAAATAAGAATACGCAGGATCTTGCGGATGTACAGTAAACAAAGCTGGACTAACGACAACTCCATCTAATTTAAAAGAGCTAATCGCAGTACCTCCATTTGGAATTACAACGTTGTAATAATGTTCTAAAATATTAAAGTTGGGTGTTGCATTCCATAATACCTTGGAAATATTTTGTTCCACTGGACTTAAATAAATAACCTCAGGGTCACCTGGATTTGAATTTGAGCTAGGATTACCACATGCTCCTTGTGAAGCAATATATTGAGCAACCGTTATAGGCAAATCAGATTCAATTTTCAAGGGCAAGGTGGTTACTGGCACCTCGTAATAAAAATTATTTATCAATGGATAAGGAATAGGTGCTCCATTTAGTGTAACTGCAGCTGTGGGATCTAAAACACAAACTCTATAAACATTATGATTTAGGCTACTTGTAGGAGCGGTTAGAAATTTCTTTCCCCAGGCATCTTTAGGAAATGCCTGAACCATATAGTTATCTGAAGAGGATGAAGATGTACTACAAGTAATGCTTAGTTTTCCACTGCCTGAATAAACAGCAATTCTTTTGCAAGCTCCATTTCCTGAAGCAATACTTTTTATTTTTGAACCCGTTAAATCTACTCCTGTATAAGCAGCACCACCGCCGCCGCCGCCACCGCCGCCAGTAAGTTCTCCCATAAGATTAAAAACCTGCCCTTGTGTCATGGTAATTGTAAACGGAACTCCTGCAGGATGATTGATGGTATTTGCTGAAGGCGTAATCTCTACTGTGGTCGTCCCTGTATCGGTGGCAATCACATAAAACCAGGCATTAGTATTGTTCTCATTTGAAATTTGAGTGTAATTGATAGAATAATATTCTTTACCTAAAGTATTTGTAGGGAATAAAATGCAAGCTCCTGAAACGCTACTATTGTAAATGTGTGCATAAGCTACAATAGGTTTATCTGCAACTATGTGAATGGCCTTATTTTCAGGAGCTGTTGATTCTGCAGTAAGTCTTGCATCTTGAGTGCCTGTTTTAGGAATTGGATTAGAAGTGAGAACAGTTGGTGTTGCACCGCTAGTTAAAGTTTGAGTATATCCAAGAGACGGGATAGTGATGGTAATGGTAGTAGCTTGTTCTGTTGCAAAATACAATACCATATCCTGAGCATTACCTTGATTGGATGCATTCATTTTCACATGATAACCATACGCTACCCAAAAGTCTTTTCCTTTGTTTGAAAAGTTTTGTGCTTTTATTGAAAAAGACAACGAAATAAGTATGAAAAGAAAGCTAAAATGTCTCATCTTCCTGAATTTAAAAAATGCTGTGCAATATACTATATATATCGTCTCAAAGATTAGTTTGTATGGAGATTTGAAGCCTTTGAGATGAATTATTTATCAACAAAAAAAAGCCGCATAGACATGCAGCTTATGTTAAGAATCTTTCGATTCTGTAACCCCCAAAGAAAACGAGTTAAGACCTTTTTGAAGAACAATTACGGTCGGTATAATTTAAATGAATTAAGTGCAAATTTGGCTTAGGTACATAAAAAAATCCTTTGATTTTAATAGCGCTGAGTTTTTTTCTGAGAAAATCACTCATCATCTTAAATATTTTAGATATAAGTATGCTCATGTTTATTTTTTTGAGTTGAATTAAGTAAGGAGCAGCTGCTGGTTTAAAGCAGCTGCTTACCACCGGAAAGAAATTTATTCGTTTCTTTCCGACGGAAATAAAGACGCCTTACTCATTGCTGATTGTTTGGATAGCTCTTTTAGCTGGCTTTGGCTTAATACGGTCTGATTCGAAAAATTAGTTTTATTAACATGGGTTGGGTGATTAAAAGAAAAGTTACTCATATACCTGTACTCAGAAAAAAATTGAGGTATAATGCAAATAGTATATTTATTATTCATTTCTTGTCGATTAAGTTTGATTGAAGCGGCTTAATAGGATTGACAAGAATGCTTGCCTTATTGGAGCGGTTAGACGGACGGAAGAGGAGTAATTAATTTGAAATCGGCATCATTTAAATTCATCACCGTTTCTGAGACAAACATAGAAAGTTCATTTTTTAAATCAAAGCATTTTTAAAGATTTTTTTGGAATAATGATTAAATCTCATGAGTAAAAATGAATTTAAAATACTTTGAAATGAATCATTTATAAAAATATTTTAACATTCAATAATTTTACTAACTTTTTTATTTATCAATTCGTTATTTAGATATGTTTATCAATCTATTATGCATTTTTATTTTTAAATCTAACAATCTTGCATAACCTACTCATTTTTCATAAAAAAAATCGAAATTATAATTATTTTTGATTGTTTAAATATTTACTTAAATTCTATTAATTATTTGTTTATCAATATTTTAATTTTTAAAATAAAAAACTAATTTTATTATTAAAACATCGACAATTAAATTATAATGATAAAATTAGTTTTGCTAATAATTTTATCTGTTTAATAAGTCTGATTTTTTAAATTATCTTCACAAAAAAAATAAAAAGATGAAGCCAATATTCAACCTAGTTTGTGCTGTCAGTATTTTGTTTTTATTGAACTCTTGTCAGGGAATTAAAGAGCTTGAATTCAAAGAATACAAAAATTTCAAGCTCGAGAAAGCCGGTTTTAGTAAATCGACCATTTCTGTGGATCTGGTTTATTATAACCCTAATACATTCGGATTAGAATTAAAAAATACCGACCTCGACATTTATATCAATGATAATTTACTTGGCCACTCAGCCCAAGAAGTACAAGTACAAATACCTAAAAAGCAGCAATTCACCCTGCCCTTAAAAATAGATGTTGACATGAAAAACATTCTAAAAAACAGCTTGACTACCCTTCTCAGTAAAGAAGTGACCATTAAAGCCATGGGGAAAATAAAAGTGGGCAAAGCAAATTTGTATAAGACACTACCATTTGAGTATAGTACGAAACAGGAGATTTCGTTGTTTTAGGGGAGAAAAAAGTCAAAATTTAAAAGTAAAAAGTAAAAAAACATGCCGAAGGCCTAATTCGTACATTCGTGGCTTACTTTTTCCGTTGGTCATAAGACCAACATTGGCAGCAAAAAGTAAAAATTAAAAAATCAATTCGCCGCTTAATTCGTGCATTCGTGGCTACTAATCATTATAATACAAGCCGAAGGCTTGATTCTTTCATTCGCGGCTGTAAACTTCCCCCTTGATTGACCGAATGGGCTTCTACTCCTGATCAAAAGGTGTCGTCTTTACCTGACAAGCTTTAGGGAATCTATCGTAAGTTGTTTTTTCCGCCATCACATCATCAGCATCATAACCCGCATTAGCGATATGAGCTTTCACTTCTTCAATGTTCGTTCTATCTTTTACCCAAGAAACAGTGGTTGTCTTCTTCTTGAAATCAGCGACTACTGTTAATATTCCAGGTTGGCTACTCACATAATTCTCCAATCTTTTTTTACAATACTCACAATGCACGCCTGGAGTTTGAATAATAGCTTTATCATTTGCTTTTTGCTGCGCAAACCCAAAGCTAATAAAGCCAATGGTGAGGATGATGATGGAAAGTATTTTTTTCATTTTATTATTTTTTGTTAACCACGAATTCACGAATTTTTTTTTCGCCACAAAGGCGCTAAGGCACAAAGAAAAACAAAGTTTTTTTATTTCCTAAATGAAAACTTCCCCCTTCGGGGGATTTAAGGGGGCATTTACATTCCCTGCTTACCTTCCCCAAGTAGCCGGGCTCTCCCTCCATTTCATCAATTCTACCATTTGGGCTTCATTTATTTTACCAGTTGATACTGCCAATTCTGATAATGCTGTGTAATTAGTTAGTGAAATTAAACTAACACCCGCTTTTTCAAATGCAGCAGCTGCTTCAGGAAAGCCATAATTGAAAATAGATACCATGCCTGCAATTTCAACACCTGCTTCTCTTAATACATCACAAACCTGTAAGCTGCTTTTTCCTGTAGAGATCAAATCTTCTACCACAAGTACTTTCATGCCCTGTGAAACAGTTCCTTCAATCTGATTGCCCATACCATGATCTTTAGGCTTTGGTCTGACATATAAAAAAGGCAACTTCAATTGATCAGCGGCCATAGCGCCCCAGGCAATTCCGGCTGTAGCAACACCTGCAATAGCATCAATATCTGGAAAAGATTGAAATATCACACTACACAATTCACTTTTAATAAAATCTCTGTCGTAGGGAAATGATAACACTTTACGATTATCACAATAAATCGGACTTTTCCAACCGCTGGCCCAAGTATAAGGATTGTCTGGATTTAATTTTACAGCTTCAACATGCAAGAGTTTTTCTGCAACTGCTTTTTCGTTTGTCATGCTGCAAATATATAATTTAATCAAACGTATCTTTGAGGATAAGGCATTTTTCTATGAGTGTAAAAATCAATTTTAATGATAAAACAATTTTTTTAATTCAGCAAAATGATATTTCACTTGAGTCAATTGCTGCCATAAGAAATGTCATTTTTATTCCCACAAAAACTCATGAAGAAATTCTAAATGCTATTGAATCCTTCAAAGATTCCTCATCAACAGATATTTGCATCACACATGAAGATGTTGATTTTTTAAAAAAACACTTCTTTTCTCAATTCCATATTATCGAAGCAGCGGGCGGCTTGGTATTTAATCGTAAAAAAGAAATGCTCTTTATTTTCAGACGTGGCAAATGGGATTTACCTAAAGGCAAAATGGAAACAGATGAAACTCCAGAAATCTGTGCCGCAAGGGAAATTGAGGAAGAAACTGGTGTCAATCAATTAGAACTCCATCATAAAATCATCGAGACTTATCACATTTACGAAGAAAGAGGGCAGCAAATTTTGAAGAAAACTTATTGGTTTTATTTTACGACCAATTTTGAGGGAACACCAAAACCTCAAATAGAAGAAGACATAAGTTCAATTAGCTGGATTGGCAAAAAAAATCTCGAATTGCCTTTATCCAATACTTACGATTCTATTATTGATGTCATTGATAAAGGCGCCCCTATTTTTTGATGGATTGCAATACCTCTTCAGGAAGAAACTTTGAGACATCTCCCCCATATTTCAAGACATCGCGAACTAATGTAGAAGCCACAGAAGTGTATTGAGGAAGGCAAGTTAAGAACACCGTTTCAATGTTATCTGCGATGCTTCGATTCATGTCTGCAATTGCTTTTTCGTATTCAAAATCATTTACGTAACGTATACCACGGAGGATGAAATTAGCTCCAATTTTTTTACAGCAATCTACTGTTAAGCCTTCGTAAACAAGAACTTCTATTTTTTCATTTCCTTCATAAATACTTTCAATCCAACTTTGTCTTTGCCCCTCCGAAAACATAGGTTGCTTGCTGGCGTTTCTGCCAATACCGATGTATAGCTTATCAAATAAGGGCAACGCTCTATTGATGATATCGGTATGTCCTAATGTAATAGGGTCAAATGTTCCGGGGAAAAGGGCTATACGTTGCAATGTATAAATTTTAATGTTTTGGGAATTTGCCACTAAGGCACTAAGGCGCTAAGTTACACTAAGGTTTTAGATTTTGTTCGGTTAACCACTAAGAAGATAAGTCTTACTAAAATTTTAGCGCTGAAACAAAGGAGCGAAGTAATTAAGAATCATTCTAATTTGTGCCTTTGTGTCTTCGTGGCAAAAAATCAACTTGATAATTCCTTTTTTCCAGATAACAAATATAAAACCGCCATTCTCACTGCGACTCCGTTTTCCACTTGTTTTAAAATGACTGAATTTTTGCT